>CAMWXE010000010.1 GCA_947178145.1 uncultured Lachnospiraceae bacterium
AACGCATCAGGAAGTATGGGTTTGCATTTAAAGGCAAAAAGTGTCTGATTGGGTAAAAGAACTTATGGCTTTTGTCAAAAGAGAAAGGAGTATATGAATGAAAAAGAACACAAGTGTACGAAAGGTATTAAGAAATTTAGGAAAATGCTGTCTGTTGATTTGTATGATGAGCTTGTTCTACTCCATACCAGTATGTGCCGAGCAGGCAGGAATCACACCTGAAAACTTTGATTATGAATGGTATCTTGAGAGGCATCCGGACCTTGCTGTTGTAGTATCTGCTGATGACAGGGAGACTGTCTGGAACTTTTATCAGACAACCGGAAAGCCGGCCGGATGGATTGGGCGGATTACCAAAGAATATCTGATCGATGAGCAGTCCTTTGACTATGCAAGATACGCTGCGGAGTATCCCGACGCCACCGCCTATTGTGGATCGGATCCACATGCACTATATCAACATTATATGACAGTCGGGCTCCTGGAAGGCAGGAAAGCTTATTCTACTAACAGGAAAACAGAAGCCATCATCAAAATCTACGATCTCGCAGAAACGATCACCAAAGACTGTACGACTGACAGCCAGAGGATTAATGCCGTCCATGACTGGATGGTGCGAAACATCGCATATGACTATGACAATTATCTTGCATCTTCTATCCCGGACTGTTCTTATACCCAGGAAGGCGCTATCTTATACGGGATAGCTGTATGTTCTGGATACGCCCACACGTTTAGCTCCTTTATGGATGTGCTTGGAATCGAATCCGAATACATAAGCGGACAGGGAAATGGCGGCGGCCATGCATGGAATCGTGTAATGCTCAACGGAAGGTGGCTCTATATTGATGTCACATGGGACGATCCCGTACCTGACAGAGGACCAAATGCGCCAATCCGCTATACCTACTACCTTGTCGAAGATCCGACATTTGGTGGGACGCATGTTCCTGATGAAAGATAAATATGTAGCTGCCAAAGATGTCTTTGGCAGCTACATATTTTTGTTTGAATCGTTTGGAACTATCCTCTTTTAAGCAACCCTGCCCATATCCAATGTGTAAACGGTAAAACGTGAATACCTATGCAAAACGGGAGCAATCTTATATGATAATAGCAGATTTGCTCCAGTTCTTATTTCACTTCATATTTGTGGCGTGTTTCAAATTAAGGCAGAAACAGTTGACACCCCCCATTAGTCCTAATTTGGCGCAGAAATACCTCAGTGTTTTTGTTGCACTTATTTAGTCCTGTAGAATTGCATACATTTATTCACTTGCTTATTTATGTCTCCTTAATACCCTAATACCTCCAGAAAATCGGGATATTCTTTTCCTGTAAGGAGTTCTATTGGACTTTTTCCAACACGTCCCCTGATCCTGCTCCAGTGGTATTTCCTTGTATTAAAATATACTTTCATCAATGTGAAATATTTCCCTGGTACAGTCCGTTTCAGATCCATATATACCCGGATCCTGCTGTTAAGGTTTTCAACCAGGCTGCTTGCCCTTTTTGTATGGTCTGGTATTCGGTTAAATTCCCGTCTTGCCATGGCATAATTGTCTTCCAAGAGTTCCCCCAGTCTGTATTCCAGCCGGATATACTCATCACTGGCTGTCTGGAAAGCTTTCTGGCGGTACATCATTTCAAAAGTTTCTAGCGGAATCCCTCTCTCCTGTGCGGTTTCGGCCACACCCCGAGCGTTTTTACCATGGCTTTGTGCTTGGCATGGTGGTCAATCTGGCAGGCCAATATAAAGTGCGCTCAAACAGGGAGAGCGGATATGAGCGCTATGATGTGCTGATCTAGCCGCTAGACAAGTCTGGTAAGGCTTTTATCTTTGAGTTTAAAGTGATGGATGTTGATGACGCTGAGGAGACGCTTGAGGATACACTTGCAAATGCTCTTGCACAGATTGAGGAAAAACATTACGAAGCAGAGCTTATCGAGGAGGGCTTTGAACTGGAATGCATCAGGAAGTATGGATTTGCATTTAACAGGAAAAAGTGTCTGATTGGGTAGAAACCCAGTCACGTAGACATACCCCTTACGGGGCATACCCTCACAGAACCCAGCGTGCGGCTTTCCCGCACCGGACTCTTTGCAAAACGAATGTTCATAATCGTTCTCTTACAGATCAACTCGTTCCGCCAATGTCTCCTGAGATAAATTTTCTCTTCCTAGCTATGCGCACTGATCATCTCACTATTATTGTATAGCCACCTTCAAAAGCGTCAATTCAATCACAGTACATCCGCATGTGAACTTAAACTCACCTTTTTGGGATATCTGTAATTTCCTATCCTTTAACCAATGATTCATACTCCCCTCAGTACATCTTCCTTATCCCGGACACATGTATGCCGGGCTTTCCATTCCCACAACCTGTTTGCTTTGCGCTATCTGAACCTGTACCTGATTTCTCTCATAACTATCCACAAAGTACCTCTGTCGTCGCAGAACCAGTACATCCTTTATGCCGCCAAATGCCTCGTAAACTGCCTGACTGGCTCTGCCTAAATATTCCCTATATCTCATACCAGTCTTTTGCATCCCCTTCCTACATGCAACATATATAAATAGAACACATACAGCTGCCATGATCATCATCAACACCGAAAACTGCCATTCAGTCACTAGCATAAACATACATATAAGCAAAATGGTAAGAGCATCTGATGTCAAACGGAAAACAGCATACAGCACATTATAAACAGATGCAGTGTCTCCTGACACTCCTCTGCTCAAACACTTCCCATTATAAGAAAAATAAGTCCATTACGATCAACCTTTTGCAAAAACGGAAATACTCTCACTATACGACTATCCAAAAAATGCTCCGGCTCCATTAACACACCCATTACAGGTATAATAATAGATACTCCTAAGCACTCCAGAGCTGAACCAAACAGTGTCAGAAGAAGAACCAATACACAAAGCATTTTCTGCGGACGATTTCCCCTGTTTCTACGTCAAATTCGGGCAATTCTGATTCTATGATACAGGACTGCTCGGATTTTGTATCGGTACATGCTATCCACCATTTACACATGGGAAGCCCTAATTTTATTGGCTTCCCATTAAATATTAACCATCAATCATCTTATAAGTCCTAAAACATCCTGCAATTACGATGCTTAATCCTACAACTATGTATCAGCATCAATAAACTCCTCTATCTGCTTCTCCATGCACTCTGCAACATCTTCACCCGCTATATATTTCACTGACCACTCCACAATCCTCTCCATCGCAGTCTCCACATTCCATCGTGGTCTCCAGTCAAATGTCGCTTTTAATTTTGAGCAATCCAACTTCAAAAAGTTTGCTTCATGAGGACCGCCATCATACTGATTGATCCATTTGAGAGAATCTCCCGTAATCTCATTCCATTTATCACAGAACAAAGTTACCAAATTACCAGTAGTCCAACAATCCGCATCATCTGGTCCTACATTATAGCTGCCTGCGAATTTTTTATCCTCATATTGAGCCTTTGCAATCATCAAATATGCCACAACTGGTTCGAGCACATGTTCATATGGTCTGGTAGAAAACGGATTTCTCACGATAATATCTTCCTTTTTCATTGCTGCTCTAATACAGTCTGGAATGATCCGATCCGATGCAAAATCACCACCACCAATTACGTTGCCAGCCCTTGCTGTTGAGATCGCCACATCCATATCCTGAAAAAATGAATTGGAATAGCAGCTTGTGACAAGTTCTGAGCATGATTTTGAATTGGAATAAGGGTCAAAACCGTTCAATTCCTCATCCTCACGGTATCCCCACATCCACTCTTTATTCAAATAAACCTTATCTGTCGTAACATTCACAAATGATTTTACAGATGGTGTCAGTCGCACACACTCAAGCACATTTACCGTCCCCATTACATTTGTCTCGTATGTATATATCGGATTTTTGTATGATTCACGTACAATTGGCTGCGCTGCCATGTGAATAACAATTTCTGGTTGTGCCTGCGCGAATACTTCTTTCATATGAACCAGATCACGCACATCGCCCTCTATAGAATTAATCTGTTCTGACAAATGGCATATATCAAACAGGGCCGGTTCCGTTGGCGGCTTCAGGGCATAACCAGTCACTTTGGCCCCTGCCATGACTAAAAGTTTGCACATCCAAGAACCCTTGAAACCGGTATGACCCGTGATCAGAACATTTTTATTATCATAAAACGAAATATCAAACATCGCTATCTCCTACATGCATCTTTATCTCTTTTCCAACTATAACATCCCTATTTCTTTTTACAAATGACAGATAACACTTTCGTTTTTCCAAGTACACCCTTTTCATAATTCTCTTGAATATCAATGACACGAAAGCCATTACGTTCCACCAAAGTTTTCAATGCCTTCGGAGTATAAAAATTAACATGCTCCGACATTGGCATATAGGGTTGTCCTTTTAAATGTAAATAGTGTTTGATCAACTTAATATTGCTATAATTGGAGTTGAATAGCAACTCTATGTTTTTAATAATTGAAAACTTATCCTTGGCAAAAGGATTCTCACTTGGCACCTCTATGTAATAATACGTATCTGCTGAACCTATATCATACAATAATTTCATAAAGTCCCTTGGATAAGATACATGTTCCAACGTCATATTACACATTATAAAATCAAATTTATATTCCAACAATTTACTGTACTCTTTTATCTTCTCTATCCCCTCCCTGTATATTTCTACATCAGAGATATCATATACATATTTTTTCTCCGTCCCTATCAATTCCGTAAAAGTTTCTCCCTGATTTCCGCCATAATCAAGCGCTGTCCTGATTTTACCGGGTATGTTCTCTTTTATCAGTTTTACTATTACCCTCTGTTGTTCTTTCAATGCCATACTATCATTATTCATTGCATTATTTATTTTCTCGGTATACCAACAGTCATGTTTTCCCTCATTTTTTGATATTCTGTTCCTCTGTACCCATCATACAACCGCTCTGATTCCTCCTCTGTCAATCGCCTATCATAAAATGAAAAAGAACACTCCTCACAGTGACATAGATTGACATCATGGTTTTTATCTAAATCTTCTTTGCCAAATACTTTCTCTACCAGAAAATCTGATATTTTTGTTTTCCTCATTGATATTTTACTGCTTCCACATACTAAACATTCCATATAACTATACTCCCCTAAAAAATATGTTAATTTGCTACTCTTTAATTTTCTGCATCATAAAAGTTTAATCGCTTCTCTTTAATAACAAGCGGCCAATTCATGAGTCTTCTACTATAAATAAACAAAGTTGAAATATTGCCAAAATAAAAATAATCCCAAAATAGAACCTCAAGTTTTTGAGTGTGTATACTATTTTTGTTAAGCTAACAGATAACCTACAAAGGATGATGCTTTATAGAAAACAGTATACACCATTCTATAACACTTTACAACTGCTTAAAAAAATACATCCGTTCGAGATGTTTTCGCAAACTACCATGAAACCTATTATAAATATACTGATATCCGTTTTTCTCTTAAATATCACGGAAAAACTATAGATTTTGAAAAGTATAGCCTTCGAACTCCTCTCGCAACGCACCTATCAATTTATTATTGTCATCTTCATTTCTCACTGCAAAACGTATGTATTGTCCTAACTTTATCTTGTCTGATAAATCTTTAATCAGTATCTTATGTTTTAAAAACAATTTCTTTGTTAATTCTCTTGATGTAATTTTTCCTGTCAATTCAACCATAATATAATTGGCCTGTGAGGGAATCACTCTTATTTCTGATATTTCTTCCAACTTATTCTGTAAACGCCTTCTCTCCCGTCTATACTTATTGAGTCCCTCAATATAATCTTTTTTATATTTTTCCTCTATCTGCATATAAAATTCTGCAAATGAATTAATATTCCAAATAATTGTTTCTTTCTTTAATATCCTAATTGCCTCTTTATTCCCAGAAGCAAGCACTCCCAACCGCAGTCCTGGAATACCGTATGACTCAGAAATACTCTTTACGATGAACAACAACGGATTATTATCAAGAATACTCTGTTCCATTACAGATGGAGTTTCCTCCTCTGCAAAGTCGACAAATGACTCATCTAATATAAGTGTTATATTCGTTTCTTTGACCCAATCGAGCAAATTTAAGATATCCTTTTTGGCAAGATAGTTTCCAGAAGGATTGTCCGGATTCACAATAACAAGATTCTCTATCTCACTTTTATCAAAGAAATCTATAATATCCTGAACTGTATAAGTGAAATCTTTATTGTTAGGAGTAAATATAACTGAATTTTCTTCGTTATATCTAATTGTATATCCTTCAAATGTCGTCCTGACAAAACCTGTTTTTCCATTGAGACAACTCAGAAGAGCTTTGATCAGTTCTGCCGCCCCATTTCCGACCATGATATTTTCCTGATGCAAATTAAAGTTTTTTGCAGCTAACAATGAATTGACCTCCATTCCTGAGGGATAATGTGTCAAAAGTGTGTCAAAGCTTGCTTTGATCTCATCAATCATCTTCTGTGGTGGAAAATAAGGATTTACCAGATAGCAGAAATCCAACACTTGAGGATATCTCCAATACCCACCAAACCTTTTTTGCATCAATCTGACTTTCTCATTATCATCAGGCGCAAACATAGAAGCAGCAATATCTAAGTCCTGAATATCATCTATCTCATACCAAAGTTCTCCATTTAGCCGCTTTGCTTTAATCTCTGGCTCATCAAGTATAGTTGTTACCACACGGAGAACCTGCTCATAGTACTCATTATCTCCAAGTGCCTTTGAATACGCATCCAAAAAAGGAACATAATATGTCTCCGAAAAATGTTTGCTAAACTTGTATATGTTCACTGTTTTATAATATTCTTTTATCTCATTAAATCGGAACTGTTTTCCAGGAACAAATGCTTCTATACTATCATCTTTTGCCAGCTTTACACACGTTCCATCCATCCAGCTTTCATATTTGTCCACAAGTGCCAAAGTATCACGCGTATCTTCAACTAGTGTTTTTAATACAGCCTCCTCAAAAATAAGATCAGATTCAAAGAGCAATGTGTCCTCCTTGCATAACCAATCCTTTGCCAGAGAAAGAGAATAAATATTATTTGTTTTGTCATAAATTGGATTATTAATATAGATGATTGGTGTATTAATATCAAGAGTCGCTATATAATCAATTAACTTCTGTCCCTCGTATCCTACAACAATCACGACTTTTGAGAGATGTAGTCCATCTATCTGATGAAGCATTCTGTCTATCAGAGTTACTCCATTTACTTTTACCATACATTTTGTATTGTTTTGGGTAAACTCCTTAAGCCGCCTTCCCATTCCTGCTGCTAAAATAATTGCCTGCATCAAGATTCCTCCAATTCCTTCTACCCTGTATAATCATATACTATATGCATTCCTTACCACAACATTTACTTGACATACTTTTCTCCTGTCATATGTTGTGGTACTCTTTCTTCTTCCGGCGGTAATATCATATAATCCCCATATGCTTTACTGAGTATCTCATGTGGATTTGCAGGTGCACAATATTCCTTACCATCAAACATAACCCTGCTGCCGTGACCAAACCATTCATTTCTAAAAACAATCCTAAATGTCCTCCATGAATAATTACCCAAAAAGCAATATGGCGTATCGATGTTATTATATTTTGTTACATGTTTGTTATATCTGGTTATAATTTTCTTCATAGACATTCTTTTTCCAACACTGGAAAGAGTCCATATTATCATTCTCTGTATCACAGTATAATAATGATAATCCATAAATGTCCTATGCCCCATTGCCAACCCATAGTCAATAAGCAAATCAAAAAACAACTTCTTCTGCCTAAATTTTTTCTTAGGTAATGCATCGATCACAAAAATATCCACACATGCCTTTCCCATAATCTTACCTGCTGCCTCTGCTCCTACTTCTATATACTGCGCATGTGGCATAATCTGTTCCATCCAGATTATACGGTTTGTCCAATCCATCCATTTCCCATTTGCAAAATCAGAGGGCTTATGCAACAGAAATCTGCCATCTTTCCATTCCTGTGCCACTACCCTCTCAAACTTAATAAATTCTTCTCTGCGAAATGATACATCCATATCGTCATCCCATGGTATTGGTCCCTTATGTCGCACTGCTCCTAACAACGTGCCACTGTCCAGATAGTAACAGATATTATACTTTCTGCATACCCGATCAATCTCATCCAAAATCTGTTGGTTAATTTTCTGTACATATTGCACATCCTGATTCATATTGCATTCCTATCCTTTCTCCTATCTGTCTTTTCATGTCAAATATTTTTTTGACATCCTAATAAAATATTTATCAAATGACTTTCTCCCCAAACCAGAAATAGTAATCCTCAAGTGTCCAACTAAAGGATTTTTACGATATAATATCTTTGTAGCTAACATACAAAAGAGGAAAGGTGGAATGTACAAATGAGTCGTTTTACATTTAAAGAACTTGCAGAAGAATGGATACAGTTTCAAAAAAATTTTATAAAGGAATCTACATATTGTACCTATGTGATACAGATGAAGAATCACATTATTCCATTATTCAGAAATATGGAGTGTGATGAGATCACATCCAATACATTGCAGGATAACATAATGCAGTTGTTTGGAAATAAACGTCTGCAAGGTGATGTACCATTATCTGACAAAACAGTCCGAGATATTACTGTAATATTAAAATCATGCTTAAAATATGGTATGCAAAAAGGTTATATATCTTCAGAGAGAATAAATATTGTATTCCCTTCGAACAGAAATAAGTGTACCAAGATTGAAACGTATAATGTCAAAGAGCAACAAATTATAGTGGAAGCTGTTTTGTCCAACCTGAGCAGTCAATCTAATGGCATATTACTTAGCCTCTATACTGGAATAAGAATTGGAGAACTATGCGCATTAAAGTGGTCTGATATCGATCTAACAAATAGAACAATTACAATCTCCAAAACACTCCAAAGGCTGTATTTCAAGGATGTACAAGGAAAAAATTACACAAAAGTGAGTATTTCGTCTCCTAAGACACCTAATTCAATCCGGGAAATCCCTATTTCAACAAAGTTGGTACAAACATTGGAAAAACTATATATAAATAACACGGACGCGTATGTTTTAACTAATACTGAGAAATATATAGAACCACGAACATATAGAAACTTTTATGCGCATTTTATGAATAATTTAGATGTTCGCAAATTAAAGTTTCATGCTCTTCGACATACATTTGCAACGCGGTGTATTGAACATGGTGCTGATTATAAATCTATAAGTGAAATATTAGGACATGCCAATGTCAATATTACAATGAACTTTTACGTCCATCCCAGTATTGAGCAGAAACGCAAATGCGTAGAATTAATGGATAAAATAAATTGATTAATAACAATACTCCTCTGCTCTGAATGGGTAAATTTCATCGTAAATAGTACCAAAATCCATTCAGAGTATTTATGGAAACATACAAGTTTCTTGACAATATGCATACAATTAGGTTATCATAAATTTGAAGAATCCTTTAGTTGGACAATTGAGGATTACTACTTCTGATTTTGGAGAAAGTCATTTGATAAATATTTTAGGTGATAGTCCAAAAGTTTGTTGTTGTGTATTAATTGAATCGAATGCCAATATTTGTTCTTTAATAATAAACTTATCTACAACATTTCGAGGTGATAAGTTTATGAATGGTAAGATTAATACATTATTTGACTACATGAATCAATTATGCGAATCCGATTTGGATCGTATTATTAATTTTGTACTCAGTGTTATTTGCGCAATTAGCATCCAAAAGAAAAACCCAGCTGTCCATACTATAACAAAACACATGTCATAAAGTACAGATACAAAAACGGAAAGCAGCGTTTTCTGTCTCATATCAAGTTCTTTTCTCTGGCATTGCTGAACTTGATGAAACATTTGTGCTTGACTGCTACAAGGGCGGCCAGATACCACAAAAAGCTGGATGCAATGCACGTAAGCATGGTGCAAAAACCGCCAAACGGGACATTTCAAGTTAATATATAGTGTTCTGCACAGGTATCCAGCGTAACGGCGATGCAATTGCAGCTACTGCAAACCATGCAAAGCCATCATGTGCAGAACTTGATAAAATCTTTCGCGGTCATATTGCGAAAGATACACTCGTTCTTACAGATGGACTTCCCTGCTATAATGTTCTCGAAAAACGAACCAGTTGTACGGATGTAGATGTAAAACAGGAAGAATGCAAAGGAATATTTAACCTCAATACCGAAAACAGTCTACACTCTTTTATCAAGGAAACCTATAGTATTACTGTGGAGTTGCTACCAAATATATCAACTGTTATAATGCTTTATTTTCTATTGCTTTCCGATGTGCAGATAATCTGAAGGATATATTAATGTCCCCTTTGTGCACAGTCTGTCAAAACTGTTATTGGAATAGTGTATATTTTGTAACTATAAGTTAGTAACTCTTTAAGGCAACACCAACACAGTTATTGACTATCACCAATCAAAAGGCCGACAGGAGAGAGAAGATATGAATCAAGGTGTTATAGAGCAGTGGCACAGGAATGGAAAGATGGCAGATTTCTGTTACATAAGCCCTCTGATTTTGCAAATGGAATCATCGTCACGAATGTTCTCCTCATGTGCATCCTTGAAATTTATCCGTTCTTCCTCTATTACAAGTGGTCTATTCATAATCCTTTGATTCATAGACAATATATATTCTCCCATAAATCCCAAAAAGAATAACTGAATGGCACCAAGAAAAAAAATGCCTATCAGCATCGGTGCCATGCCTGCTGCAAATCTATTCCAATAGATCAATTTCATTACAAGATAGACCACCCCCAATATAGTGCTCAAAATTCCGATTCCTACTCCCATAAAAGTAGCTAACCGCAACCCTATCTTAGTATAAGATGTAAAGCTAAGCATTGCTGCGTCATACAAGGTATAGAAATTATTATGTGTCTTTCCTGCACGGCGCTGTGGCTGTTCATAAGGTATTTCTTTTCTTTTATACCCAAGTTCTGCTACAATTCCCCGCAAAAAAGGAGTTGGATCCTTTAAATTCCTCAGCACATCCACAAACTCCTTGTCGTAAAGCCCCGATCCCGTAAAATGCTCAATCTGTTCTATATTGGAAAATTTTTTTATCATTTTATAATAAATGCTGCGTAGCCTGTACATAACAGGATTTTCTTTGCTTGTTTGTTTAATTCCGATTACGATCTTATATCCATTTTCCCATTCGCGAATATATTGCGGTATTAAATCAATTGGATCCTGAAAATCACATACCATGCTGATTGTACAATCTCCTGTTGTCTGTAATATTCCATAATATGGCGAATTAAACTGTCCAAAATTCTTTGCGTTAAAAATAGCCTTTATATGTTCATTTCCAGCACAGATTTCTCTTAATAAAGTTCTTGTCTTATCTTTCGAATCATTATCAATAAATAAAAGTTCGTAATCATACTGTGACAACTCACTTTCGAATAGATTTACGATAGCTTCACTCATTGGAATAACGTTTTCTTCTTCGTTATAGCACGGTATTAATATACTAATTTTTTTCATTCTGTCTCCCCTTATACCATTTCACAGTCTGCTCCATACCTCTTTCAAAAGTATAGTCAGCATAATATCCTGTGTCATCCGCAAGCTCTTGTATATCAGCACACAGATACATAATCTGTTTCGACGAATATTCTATATCTCCATAGCCAATTTCAGCATCAGGATCGACAATATTTCTTATTATCTCTATGTATTCCCTTAATGGTTTTACTGTACCACTTCCCAGACAGTATGTCTTTCCGTGAACCCCATAGCATCCCAAAAGGTACATCATTTTGGCAGCATCTTTTGAGTACAAATAGTCCCACATCTGCTCACCCTTAGTACATGACGCCCGCTCACCATTGATCATTTTATCGATCATACTCATTACCATTGTTTTACTGCCATCATAGGGTCCATACACACTTAAAATACGCGTCCAAATATGCTTTATTCCTTTCTGTTCACATCTGATCCGTGTCATCTGTCCTGCACACAATTTTGCTATCCCATATCCATTCTCAGGAAATACTGGGACTTCTGCATTCAGTTTTCCCTCATATCTCCCATACTCTGCTTGTGAACCCGCACCGATAAACATTTCACATCCAAGTTTCGCTGCCGCATCGACTGCGTTTAACGCATATTTCACATTCCTGTTTTGCAAATACATATCATTTCTGCTGTCTCCAAATGTGCCATCCCATGCTAAATGATAAAATGTATCTATGGATCGAGATTCACTCCACCCTTTCTGCCTGATCACTTCCCTGACTCTTTGCGGCAGTTCTAACATCTCTGCAAGTGCGCATTCAACCATCGCCACGTTGCCAGACTCTTTAATATGGATCTTTCTGACGGAATCACCCCTGACTACTGCGATGACCTGTATATTTCTTTCCTTTAGATATTCAATCAACGCCATTCCAATAGCACCTGTCGGTCCTGTTATGATTACTCGATTCATTTACCCTCTTTTCTAATTACTATCTTCTCGATCAATGTCACTCCTAATCAGAGGTATGAACATATTTTTCTCCAACTCTTCCCTTGGCAAAAATGGAGCCAAATCCTCCAATGGCGGACTGATCAATGTCCCATCCTCAAGACGTTTCGTACTGCTCTTTGGCTCCCATACCTGTATTGTATTGGTAAAAATCTCACAAAATACAAACCCCTGCGTTTTAAGCACCTGATCAACTACCTGCTTCATCTCTTCGTTGGAATGCGCCTCAAAATAAGGATAGCCAAATGCTTCTGCTATCTTTTTATATTCGGGGAATGATAAATCGCCCGACTCCGAACCGATTCCCACTTTACAATGCTCTGAAAACAAATTATTCTGTGTTATCCTGATAGAATGATACCCCTGGTTATTTATTAAAAATATCTTAACTGGAAGTTTATTGGTAATAACTGTCTGAAGTTCTTGTAGATTCATCATAATCGAACCATCACCTTCAAGACAAACTGTATCTTTTCTGCCGCCCGCCATACACAATCCTATCGCAGCTGGCAATCCATATCCCATACTTGCTATAGCACTGTTAATGATAAACCGTGTTCCCTTCTTAATACAATAATCCTGATGTCCTACAACACAGCAGGCTCCATTTGATACAGCTGTAAGGCTGTTCTCTGGCAACTGTTCACTCATGTATCTCATAAATGCAAACACATTCACATAGCCATCATTTTCTTCCCAATGTCGTGGTAGCGTAACAGGATAATTCTTTTTCCAATCCTGACATGCATCAAGCCACACATGATCATTGAAAATAACTTTGTTTTCCTCTGAAACTACTTCTCTCATTTTCTCTAAAAAGTCTTTTGCATCTGCCCATATTGGCAAATCCACATGAATCGTCGGTTTTCTCATCTCCGCTTTATCTATATCGATCATAATGACCTTGGCAGCCCGCGCCCACGTATCAAAGTTATATCCTGTCTGTCGGATCGAGATACGTGTACCTATAGCCAACACCAAATCTGCATTCTGTACTGCAAAATTTCCTGGGCGATCACCCATGTTGCCGCCCCTTCCCACATACAGAGGATGCTCATCTTCTATTACATCTACCGAGTTCCAATACGTAACCACTGGAACATTCAATTTCTCAATTACCTGTCGAAATGCCTCATAACCACCTGAAAGTCTGATACCTCCACCAGCATAAATTACAGGTCTCTTCGCCTTCCGCAATTCCTGTAACACAGAATCGATTATATCTTTTGATACTGGTGGTGGGAGCTGTGCAGCATCCTCCGTTGGATCATAACCCTTTAGATCATCTGTTTCTATATAATCTCCTTGATAATTTACAGGAATATCAATCCAAACGGGTCCTGGTCTGCCTGTATTTGCCAAATACCACGCTTTCTCCAATGCATATCGGATCTGCATTGGATCCTCAATCATCACTGCATATTTTGTCATTGGCTCTACAGACTTTACAATATCATATTCCTGATCGCCAACTGCCCTTAGTGGTAATCCATCCGTGAACTGCATAGCATATCGAGCCGTTGTTGTATACTTAACCTGCCCTGAAATAATAAACATAGGAATAGAATCAAGCCATCCTCCAACTACCCCAGTGATGGCATTTGTTCCTCCTGGCCCAGTTGTTACACAAACTGCTGCTATTTTATTTTCTAAACGCGCGTAAGCCTCTGCTGCAATAGCGCATGCTTGTTCATGATGATTATAAGTAACCTTTAACCCTGAATGATGGCCTATTGCATCATTTAAGTGCATCGCTCCCCCTCCTACTACAGAAAATACATCTGTAACTCCTTGATCTACTATAAAATCTGCCACATAATCAGCTAATCGTTGACGCATATTTCCACCTCCGCATAAAGCATATCATTGGTCTACTGCCATTTTGATCATCTTTGCCATATAATCTATCATCTCATCAGTCATTCCCGGATATACCCCCACCCAGAACGTATCCCGCATAATCCTGTCCGTATTTGCCAGATCTCTCACAATGCGATATCCCGTACCGGCAGACCGCATCTGATCAAAACATGGATGTTTTGTTAAATTTCCCGCAAACAACATACGTGTCTGTATCCCCATTTTTTCAATATACGGAACTACTTTATTCCGGTCTGTTCCTTCTTTACAAGTAATCATAAATCCAAACCAACTGGGATTAGAATTTTCACATGCCTCTGGCAGAATTAATTTATCCTCACATCCTGTAAGCCCTGATTTCAGACGGTTAAAATTGTTACGCCGTCGCTCTACGAAGCTTGGAAACTTTTTAATCTGGGCACAGCCAATCGCTGCCTGCATATCTGTCGCCTTTAAATTATAACCAAAGTGCGAATATACATATTTATGGTCATATCCCAATGGAAGTTCACCATACTGCTTGTCAAATCTGTGTCCACAGAGGTTGTCCTTTCCAGAAGGACAGACACAGTCGCGTCCCCAATCCCGGAAAGAGCGAATTATCTTATAAAGCAACGGATCATTTGTATAAACAGCTCCTCCCTCTCCCATAGTCATATGATGCGGTGGATAGAATGAAGATGTTCCGATATCACCGATGGTTCCCGTGAGCCGTTCCTCACCATTGAGTGTATAGGTTGTTCCAAGTGCATCGCAATTATCCTCGATCAGCCATAAGTTATACTTATCACAAAAATCTTTCACAGCTTTCAGATCAAAGGGATTTCCCAAAGTGTGCGCGGCCATGACTACCTTAGTCTTGTCGGACAGTGCTGACTCAAGCTGTGTTATATCCATATTATATTGAGGAATCGTAACATCTATAAAAACAGGTATTACGCCATATTGAATCGCTGGCGTAACCGTTGTCGGAAACCCTGCTGCTACAGTAACCATCTCATCGCCGGGCTTTACTTGGCGTTCTCCCAGTAAAGGCGATGTTAAAGCCATAAACGCATTTAAATTTGCGGATGAACCTGAGTTGACCAGTGCACAAAACCTGACTCCCAGATATTTTGCAAACTCTCTCTCAAACTCCTCAGTATATTTCCCTGATGTAAGCCAGAACTCCAATGCCGAATCCACAAGATTGCACATTTCCTCATGGTCATATACGCGGGAAGCATACGCGATGCGGTCACCTGGCCCAAACACCTGCTCTTGATTGTGATATGTATCACAATATTCCGCCACAAAATCCAGCAACTCTTTTCTCGCCTGTTCCTCTGTCTTATTTTCAAACATTGTTCTTCCCTCCATTAATTATACTTCGCAGTGTAACCACTCCATCTGGCTCTCGAGCCGCATCATTCTATTCTTTTTCTATTCTTTTTCTATTTTGTTTCTATATGATCCACCCTCTTCAAACAGAGGTCTACTATTTCATACACAACTCATGCTCTCCTGTTTCCCTCATTCTTCCACAATACCCAAACAAATATTCCTCCAAATACTATTACCGAAAACAATATTGTTAATGTATATCCCCATACGGCTCCCAGTAATTGAAATTTCTTCACCATTTTATTGATGATAAAATAACCGGTCACCGATACTATAATATAACCTATCATATTATTTTTTTGTTGATCCATGATAATGAGCATGTTCGATAGGTATCCCCCCATCGCTAAAAATCCTCCACCTAAAAGCAATATCAATAGATGTATTTTATACATCGACAAATTTTCTTTATATAATGCTGATAATACTGGAATTCCCAATAAATATGCCCCTATCATACAGATCACTGTAAGCAAAAAAATTATCACCATCTGTCTGACAATCCTTTTAGCAAACAGCTTTATCTTCCTCTCTCTCCATTCCACTATATATTGGGTTAATTGTGGCTGATAAATAAAACTCGTCAGTAAGGATATCACAAAGACAGGCATGGATATATAGCCATATATTGCCTGCGTTTCATCCCCTAAAAAAGAATCTATGGAATACTTGGGAATATTAGTCATATAAAAATACAAGAACGATGAGACACATAAAGCTGTGCTCTCATTAAACAATTCCTTTACTCCTTTATCCCTTTTGCTTTCCCACATATTGTCACTTACATAATATGCATATTTAAGTAGTGCCACTCCCACCAATAATCCAACCACACAAGCAGCTACTGAAGCTAAAACAATATTGCGATAAATTAAATCTATAACAACAAATGTAGCGATTGTACATATCCACCGAAAGGAAAAAATCTTACATCCAACATCCAATCTTCCCATTGCTTGATATTTTCCTGCAAAAACATCTTCAAAGGCCTCAGTTGCATACCACAAACAAACAATAAATATAGCGATAGCTTTGTCCCGTGTATAAATGCTACCACAATAATGATATATCACGTATCCCAACGCCACCAGAACCATTAACACTACCGTCACAATTCTTAATATTAAAAACGTCCTAAAAGAAAAATCCTCGCCATCATGCGCAACCTGATAATTCCTTACTCCAAATTTTCCAACTGTCATTAACAAGTTCGCAACAGAAAAAGCCAATGCCATTATTCCTGCATCCCTCAAGTCATTTACTCTTGATACCACTGCCAGAATTACAACAGCTTCTCCCGCATTGATGATACCTGCTATGGCATTCCACACTATGCTCTTTTTATATACATCTTTTATCATTATCTATTGCTCTTCAATCATTCCCTTACACTTTAACAGTTCCCAATATTCCCTTTGCTGTTCCCATATCATCAACATATTCATTCCTCTAAAACTCAAAAACAATGAATACCTGTAAATCCAATACATATTTTCAATTATTTCACCATACCTTCCACGGCGCATTTCCCTTCTTCCAATATGTCTCTAAAATCTGATGCTCTCTCACCGAATCCATGCACTGCCAAAATCCTGTATGCTGATAACTCATAAGCTGACCATCTCCGGCAAGACGCTCTAATATTACACTTTCAAAAACCGTCTGATCATTTTCTAAATACTTAAATACCATGGGCTCCAACACCATATATCCAGCATTGATAAGAACTCCGTCACCACTTTGTTTCTCTCTAAAAGAGCGCACTGCTCCTGCGTCATTTATATCCAATACTCCTTTCTGCTGGCTCTGCAATACTGCAGTAAGTGTTGCCCACTTTCCATGACTTCTATGAAATTTCACTAATTCCGAAATATCTACATCACATACAGCATCACCATATGTCAACATAAAAGGCTCATCCTTTACATATTCATGAATTCGCCTTACACGTCCTCCTGTCATTGTATTAAGGCCTGTATCTACCACTGTAACTTTCCATGGCTCTGTACGCTTATGATGAATGACAATTCTCTGATCATTTGTGTAATCAAAAGTCACATCACTAGAATCAATAAAATAATTATGAAACCACTCCTTAATATACCTTTGCTTATAACCGGCACAAATAATGAATTCATTATACCCATAATAACCATAATGTTTCATTATATGCCAAAGGATTGGCATTTCACCTACTTCTATCATCGGCTTTGGCTTATTCACACTTTCCTCTGAAATCCTCGTTCCAAATCCCCCAGCTAATAATACCACTTTCATTGCAATCTCCTACTTATTGTCTATTCACTATATGCAAGCAAAAAACATTATAATCACTGATAGCTCCATTTACACACACAATCTGTCCTTCTTCCACTGTTTTAATTATATACCGTTTATCTTAACACTATTTTTTCCCTGACTCAATTGCAGTAATTCCTCAAGTACTATAATCATGGTTTCCTTAAAATGAGCAAAATTGTCTGGTTATATTATGCGAAAGAAAACAATTGATATGATTCCAGTTTTATCTGATTCCATGAAGACAATCCTGTCCTCGTTTTCCAAAAGCCGTTCCCTGCCGGCAAGCCTGGTCAGAAGATCTAAGATTATCCTTCTGTCTTCACAGGGATTTTCGAATCAGATTGTTGCCCTTTGATCATTCCTCTGTACTTTAACTGCTCCCAATATTCCCTTTGCTGTTCCCATATTTTGGTCATATCCATTCCCTTGAAGCTCCACGACGATGAATACCTATGGATTGAATATGTGTTCTCAACAGGTATCTGCATTACAGGATCAAAATACTCATTGGGGAAGATAGTGATATCCTCCACTTGCTGTATCTTGCCATCGGGTATGAGTCCATGTTCTTCCAAGATCTTATTTATAATGGTCAAACATACGATAAAATCAAACTCACCTTCATCATTATAAAAAGAAAGCGAATCAAAGCGATCGATAATCTCATTATAAATATGGTTATCTTGTACTGCCCCAAAACCATGGCCTGTATTGATCGTCCCTGCAGCATCAAATCCCATGAACGCTGGCAGTCTAAGAAGTTCATCAATGTTTCTAACAAGCTCTACATCTGTGTCAAAATAAATCCCCCCAAATTTATTTACCACGTCGAGTCTCACATAATCAGATACCCCGCTAAAATGGCCATAGTCATAAGCTTCACGCAAGCATTTTGTCTTCCGGCAGTCGTAGTTGTCCTCATCCCACCTGATGATCTCATAATCAGGACAAAATCTCTTCCAACTTTCAATACATTTTATTTCGTTCTTGGACATCTCATTATCCCCAAACCAACAATAATGGATCTTTTTAGGGATCAGTAGCGGTCCTTCCGGGATAACATAGTCCTCTCTGCATCCATTTGCTTTCATCAGCAAATACACATAGCATTCCACATCTCTCAATTTTGGCATCGCCTCAAGCTGGGCATGGACCTGATCCCAGAACCGGTTTGTGACCAGTATAATTATACCCCCCCCCTCTATATCGATCTGGTCTAATATCTCTGGGGATCTGATCTCATATACTTTATCCTTTACCTTTATGGACTGGTTCCATTTTCCCTTATCATTGTCCAAAAAATACTGTATCCGCTCCAACACTGCGCTGTCTAATCTGCTGGCGAAAATCTGTCCTGTTGCTCCTGCGCCAAAGCATATGACCTTTTTATCCTTTGTCTTTTGCGCAAACTCACTTAATTTACAATTTTTAGTGATCATCTTTATCTCTCCTTATCTATTGTTCTATGATCCTTCCCTTGTGCTTTAACTGCTCCCAATATTCCCTTTGCCGTTCCCATATCTGGGCATATTATTCATGGTACTATAAGAACCTCTGAAAACGCCACATCCTTATTTTAGATTGCTTCTCGCATAGAAATTCTACGGAGAGCCCTAAAAAGGGATTTCGCTAACCAATATCATCACTCACCTGATTATTGACCTCTTCAAAACCAATTCTTTTTCTCTCATGAACAATTTGTTTTGGAGTCAACCTAAGATCCAGCTTTATGATATATTCCCCTATCATCCCAAGCACAAACAACTGTATCCCACCCAAAAAAAACATTCCTATTATCAGTGGTGCAATTCCTATTGTCATCGCATTCCAATATATCAATTTTAGTATAAAATATACCCCACCTCCTAACATACTTATCAAAGAGATAACAAATCCCAAAAAGGTCGTAATGCGAATACCTACATATGACCCGTCTGTAAGTGTTCTAATAAAATCATCAAACAAAGAAAAAATGTTATGCTTAGAACTGCCATGGGTTCTTGTCTTCTTCATATAGGATAACGTTTTGATTTTCCACCCATACCGTGCCACAAAATTCCGAAACACGGTTTCCTCATCGTAATATTTCCTAAATAACTCTATAAATTCTCTGTCATAAAGCCCAAATCCACAAAAGCCATCAATAAAAGAATATTCATTTAACATACTGTTAATTTTATAATATAATTTTCTAAAGAACGCCATTGACTTCTTTTCATTCGATCCTGCTTTTGTCCCAGCAACAATCTTATAACCATTTATATCCCATTCATGAACCATTGCAGGTATTAATTCTGGAGGTTCCTCGAAATCAGCTGCAATGATGATCACACAATCTCCATCCGCATTCAAAAATCCGTGAGGTGACGACTTCCAGCGATAGTTCTCCTGATTAAATATTGCTCGAACCGTTCCTGTGTACTTATTGCATAATTCAATTAACAGCTCCTGTGTCCCATCAGTTGAACAATTATCTATAAATTGAATAATATAATTGTATTCCTTTAATTGTTCCTCAAAAATTTTAATTATTGTTTCGCACAACAAAACTACATTCTCTGCTTCATTGAAGCAGGGAATAGAAATTCCAATCGTTTTTTTCATGTTGCTTACCTCCTTGGTTCGGATTTTGTATAGGTACATGCTATCCACCGTTTACGTTATAGATACTTTTAAATTATTTGCCAAATGCCTGTGAAAACGACCAAAGCTGATTATCCTCTCCTTTTTTTTCAGATAAACTTATCGCACCGCTTTCTAAATCATATGTCAACGCATACTCCCAAAAACAAATCATATAGTACTCACCTTCTTTTTGGAGTCTCCATATTTGTGCCCCCGAATCATTGGGTTCCCATACTGCAACTGTCCCAGCTTCATCAACCACTTCACCAGGAACATCCAAGGCAACTTGATATTCGTCAAAAATAAATTGAAATCCATATACACCTTCATTTTGCAGTAGATTGATGAACTTATCAGATTCCTGTAAAACTAAATTTTTCCCATCCGTATAAAGACTTACGTTATTTTCATTTTTTGGCGAAACAACATAATAATGCGATTCATCAACATCAAGGTTCAGAATCATATACTCCGCACTATACCCTTTGTGCTCTACCACTCCACTTTTCAGTACTTGTTTAGGAATCATTTCATCTAAAACAAAGTCTGCATTTACACTTGACCAATGCGGTATGATATATAAAATTTGGTCGTAACGAGCTTGATAATTACCCCACCACGTATTTATTACATCAAAATCATTGCAAACCTCCACTACATACTGCTCAGGGGATTCTATATTTTCAGCACTAGCATACTCAAATTTTTGCAAACGCGAATTCCACAAAGTACCACCATTATCACCAAATGTTTTATAACGATTTCCCACAACAATTACCATATTACCATTATAACCGGATTCTTTTAATATCTCACTCAACGTTTCAGACCAATACATGTATTGGCGATTATATACCATATAATCATTAAACTCCATAGCATTATGCAGCCCCATCCCATAAACTTTTGCTGTCCCCAATGACATGGATGAAAATACGCACCACATAACGGGATCAATTACATAAAAACTTTGTATTAATAATGCAGCTGCCAATACAATATTCCATCTCATAAAAATTTTCTTCATATTTGCGATAAATACAGTGGCAACCAAATACATAATAGGTATAAGAGGCACAATATATCTAGGAAGAACATATGTAACATATACACACCCAAAAAAAACTATTACTACACCCATTGCACAAATTGGCACAATTTCTATCCATAGCTGCTTCTTTACTTTTATTTTCTTCATGCATATAGCACTTATTCCTAATGCAATACTCCCCCATAGTAAATAATTAAAATTGAGAAGAAACATCTGTTTTAGTTTTGTCACAATAAGATCATAATCAAATCCAAAAAAACCTATACCGCTACTTTCCCAACCACCTCCCGGTGCCAGTAAATACATAATAACCCACCAAAATACTGGTAATGCATAAATATAACTTTTTACATTACTAAATCCAAATCGAAGTAAACTCGGCACTCGAAAAGGATTCTCTTCTACATACTCACATATTATCTTCGCCACTACATACCCTATGTAATATAAAACAGCTGGTTCTTTTGTAAAACAAAAGCAAGTAGCAAAAAGCAATTCCAAACATTCATAGTGATATAATGAACATGCGATGAAAACAAGCGCAAAATACATTGTTGCACTATCTAAGTTTATATTCCCAACCAATCCTAAAACAAATGGAGAAAACGCATATGGCACCACCGCAACTGCAATTACGTTATTTGAATATTTTTCCCCAATCAATTTTCTTAGTATTTGATAGTATGCAAAAATACTCAATACAGCCAGAACAATATCTGCCACCTGCGCGGAGGCTGAACCTTTGGAAAATAACTGAAACAGTATCATCCACAAAGAATATCCCAAACTAACATGCCCCATAAGAAACAAATCATATACCCCGGAGTCGGCATGAAAGCTCTCCGATATTCCCTGTATGTCTCCACTATTATTCCAGCATTCAAAATATTGGCGCGCATCCCATATAAGCCATGAATCAATCACCTCAACAGACAGCAGTACAAAAACAAGACAAACTAATAATATACTCCAATTTTGAACAAACCATTTTTTCAATATTATTCTTTTATGATTCTGCACAAAATAAATACTTATGGCTATCAGCATACTTACAATACACAAAATATTGATCACAAAATATTTTTCCTGCAATTTTCCGCGTATCAGCATAAACACACTAAATAACACTATAAATAGGATTAAAACAACCTTCTCGAAATCCATTACATGTTTTTTATTTCCACTAAATAAAAACAGGCACAATAATGTAACTGCAGCTATCTTAAAAAAGATACCGCCAATATTTACATGAAATGTCGTACACAACATGCATAGACAAACACATAAATAAGTTCCTATAAAAGACAGATATTTTCTATTCTTAACCAATTCCCTCATCTTTTTACCCCTCACTCTTCAAAACTTTATTGGCCCCCCTATGCTAATTTTCACATATTCTAAACCATTCATTCAAAAATTCTTTTTGAATATTATTACTGCCTTTCCTTAATTTCTTCAACTTTCAACTGTCTGCAGTGAAAACCACTTGTCTAAACTTGTTTTTTGTAAGTTATTGTATTCCAGCCAGAAGTGTCCCTGTATGCCCTTACTATATCTTCCATCTTCTGTATAAAGCCAAATATTTCCATCTTTATCTATATACTCTCCGTAGCATGTCAAAACAGGAACATCCTTTCCCAAGTTCGACAAATACTTATAGTATGGCAGCATTCTCACCCCACATGTCTCCAACAATAATGGTCCCAGTTCATTCATGCTTACCATGACATCTCTTCTCTCTTCTATTGGGAAATTCGCCCAAATTATAAAGGGCGTAGCTCTTTGCAAAACTGCATTATTATCACATTTGACTGAGATTTCTTCAATAAATGATGGTGCGTGGTCACCTACCATACACAATATAACTGGTCTGTCACTCCACTCAAAATAATTTATTAATTTTATTAATTCATCAGTCGATAATGCAATGCAGGACAAATATTCATTTATTTTTTCTTCATACATTTTATTTTCATAATCAACTACATGGACCAAATCATCCGTTTCCGGATTTGTGTTCCATTCGCCATGATTTTGTATTGTCAGCAAATAGCTAAATATAGGTTTTTGTTTTTGCAATGCACCCTCATACCATCTAATCATGTTTTCATAAGCAGACTTATCGGTAACAAAATCTCTATTTCCGTAATACTCCACATTCTCAAAATCATCCAAAAAATGGATTTCATCAAACCCCATATTGGAATATGCTATATTTCTCGAATAATTTTCCAAAGATGCAGGATGCATTGCTATTGTATAGTAATCCAGCTCTTTCAAGTTTGTTACAATGCTCGCAGAATTAGTCATATCCAATGCCTGAAACGGTGTAATTCCCTGCATCAAATAAGTTGAGTTTGCTGTTAATAATTCATATTCTGAGTTGTTCGTTCCTCCTCCAATTTTAGGTACTACAGCATGTCCAGATATTGAATTGTCCACATTGTAAAATGCTTTCATATAATCGGTATCTGTCTTTATATCCGTCACAAGGGAAATGTCGTAAAAGGTCTCATTCAAGACAATTATTATATCTGGCATCTGTACATTATTTACTTCTGAAGCAATGTAATCATCTATCGAAATTGATGCCAAGTCATCTTCTGTGTAACCAACTGGCTGACTTAATTTATATTCAAGGCCACTCACAAAAAAATATAATGGATAGCCATATTTACCTACTATCTCCCTGTGTATCCACCCTTCCCGAACAGGTTCTATTATTTTATCAATATGCAGTATGCCAACAATGTACACTACTCCTCCTAATAAGAATAAGATTTTTTTTGACCAATTAGTCACCATACTTTTTTGTCGTAGATTTTGTACTAAAAGTGATTCAATCTTTTTGAGTCTTTTTAACAAAAGGAAGTTTATTAGAGATAGCATAACTACAGCACACATGTATTCTAATGGTCTTATTGCTATAAAAGAATATCCGTCAATGACATTTAACGCAGTCCTGATATTTGCAAACTCCGGAATTGTCAAGGGCGATCCATGAAATTCAACAACATATATATTAATGACTGAATACACTATACATATACTGCCAAATATCAATTCCGATAGCCATATTCTATTAGTAAAGATATATAGAGTCCCAATAACTGCATATATTATTCCCATATTTATAAACGCATAGAAAATTTTCAAGGAAAGTAACTGCCAAAATGAATATGATGAGATCTGTAACATTATAAAAAAGATACTATTCACTAACAACGATATTATTAAAGTCCAAAATCCCTGCCCAGGTTTCTTAGTATTTTTAATCTGAATCAAATTTCCTTCCTCCGAAATTATTTCTTCTGTTTTGAAAGTTTCCAGTCATGTACTCTCGTTACGAAAAGTCATTTGTTACATCAGTAATGTTACCATTTTTTACTTCATATACTCTATTGCAATTTTTTATCGTAGACAGCCTGTGCGCTATTATAATCAATGTTTTTCTACCTTTGAGTGAATCTATCGCCTCCATAACGGCTGCCTCTGTGTCATTGTCAAGTGCTGCTGTAGCTTCGTCAAGCAGCAAGATCTCGGGCTGTGAATATAACGCCCGCGCAATTGCAATACGCTGTCTCTGCCCTCCCGAAAATCGTACTCCGGATTCTCCAACCACTGTATCCAATCCCTCGGGAAGTCCTTCTACAAAATCTTTTAATTGCGCCTGTTCCAAGGCATTCCATATTCTGTTGTCATCTGTCTCACTGTAGCCAAAAACAATGTTTTCCCTAATCGTATCATCCAACAGATAGACCGTCTGTGGGACATAGGAAATAAGCTGTGACCATTGCTTCAAGTCTAAGTAGACATCCTTTCCATCAACTAAAACCTTGCCTTTTGCCGGCTTATATAATCCAAGCAAAATATCTGCCAGGGTTGTCTTACCTGCCCCGGACTCCCCTATAATTGCAACAGACTCTCCTCTTCTTATTTCTAACGAAGCATTGTCCAATATTTTCTTCTCCAAGTTGTTATACTGCCATTCAATCCTCTGAATATCAATGCTTTTATCAAAAGAAAACTTTTGTATGGTTTGGTTTTTCTCTTCTTTGCTTTTCTGAAATTCCTTTCTTGCTGTGCATATATTTTCGTATGCTGTATTCAGCGAAGGATTATAAAAAATAATTGTATTGATTCCACTCGAAAATTTATTGATTGACGGAAGCAATCTGTACGCAGCCATTGCAAGAGTTCCTAACTGTGGTACAAACGTCATCGCATCAACACCCTGACCAATTCGCAGGAATACAATTATACAAATGCTGGCAATAAATATGGTTTCAATAATTCTCTCTGGAAAAGCTTGCATCACAATATTAATTATTTTTGCTTTTCTGAACTCATCATATGTGGTTTTATACCTATCATAAAAAAAATGCTTTCTCTGCAATACAAAAATATCTTTAATTCCTTGTGAGATCTGTAATATGTTCTTATTTCTCTCCAAATCCTGCATCCTGTATCTTTCTCCAGCAGATTTCAAAACATTTTTAAATCCCAAAGCAAGCACTACCACTGTCAGCCCTGCTGCCAGCGTAATACCCACTGCCATAAAAAAATCTTTATACACAATATAGGCAATAATAAACAAAACAGTTATACTTTCTGCTATCAATTGACAGATTGTCTGCAGAATCTGAAAAATATAACTTGCATCATCAATTGCTCCATGTCTGATATCACTACTGTTTGTCTGAACATAGTACGAATATGGTTTGCTTAGGTATGATCTGAGCATGGTCAGCGATATGTCTTCTTCTATCTGGCACTGATATATGGTCTGCACAGCTCTTGAATATATAAGCAATATATTCTTAACAATATAAATTATAATAACGCCTAAGATCAGTATCATGAGAAACCCTGTGTAAGAATGTATTTCCAGTGCATTAGCAAACCACGCTATATACTTATTTCCCATCAAATCTTCTGGCCTAAGAAGCGCATTAATGAACGGGGACATAATCGCTATCCCTACAAGTTCAAACACTGAAGATACAAGCATCCAAAAAAGCATCTTAACGCCCTTTACTTTCTGCCTTTTATCTAATATTCCATTTAATTTACTAAATACTCCAAAAATTTTTATGATATTATTCATTTTATCTCCAAATGTTCAAATGTAATATATGTTATTTTTTATTTCAATCTATCAGACTCAACTCCTCAAAAAACAAAACTAATCCCTTTTTGTTGCTGTGAATCTGAAAACGTTCCCACTCATCTCTTCATTCAACCATCATTCTACATAAATACCTTATCGCAATCGTAATAAAACCAGCAACGATCAATATAATGACCAAAGCACTTGGATAATGAAAAGATGAGCACTGCAGAAAACAGTATATCTAATAAGAACAATACACATCCTGATACTCATATGGTTAATATTTCATATCTATCAAAAAGCACATAATTATTTTGATAATCAAGACCTCTGTTTTTATTTATTTCGAAATATTTTTCCATATATGCCATACATACTGTCTTAAGTACACGTATATACAGTCAATATGTCCATAGAGTTTCAGTTTTTTCAATACATATATATACTCATATTTCTGTAGTTCCCAATTATTCTCACAACTATTTGTAAGCTGTGTTTCACCTATTCCTATTGAAACCAGTGTTTTTTTTGTAAATACGAATTGTGGATTCTGTTTCAATATTCTAGCATATAATTCTATATCTACCAACCATTTAAGGTTTGAATCAAAAACATAATTTTTATTACGCCAAATAGTTGCACCCGGAGCGCCTATCCAATTTCCGTTATAAAGTGTTCTATAACTGAGTCATACGCAAAATAAATCCTTTCCTATTCTTAAGTGTAAGCTGCCCCTCAAAACTTTCAAAAAAATTCCTTATATCATTTTCCTCTTCCTGATAATGATATGGCAAGCTAATATACACATATGCAAGTTATTGGATATTACATTTCGTGCCCCCTTAAGTGCTTTCACTTCCTCTCCTTCAATATCCAACTTGATAAGATCTATATTTTCTTGTTCTTCTAGTAATGTATCTAACATTATATTATTTCCCTTGTTATTATCAGATAAAAATTTAGAAACTATATGAACCTTGCTTAAATCATCTTTAAATGTCATTTTTAAGGCTTCAACCCAATCTGTGTCACTTTCTATAATATAAATTACATTAGCTCTCTCTAAAACTATTGCTGAAAAAAGCCCCTCTGCTGCTCCACCATCAACAACAATATTATAATGATCCTTTTCCTCTTGCTTTGTAATATATACATGAGGCGATTGCTCATATTGTTCTGGTAGTAAAGTGCTTAAATATTCTTTTATTCTTTGCTCCGTCCACTCCTTTTTAAAGTATATTCTCTTGTTGTTTAATACATAATAATGTCTATTTTCACCCTCATCATATTCCAAAGCAATTGATTCAGGCTGGAGCGCAAACCACGGATAATTAAAATAAGTTAATTTTCGGTTCTTTTTTATATATTCAACAATCTCTTTTATTTCTTTATCGTCTGTCCCTTTATATAAATCAATAATAGTCCTTAGCAACTTTTTCTCTTGTAAAAATGATTTTAATATCATCCTATATTCCCCTAATTATTTCACACCATCAAGTTATTACATAACATTTTATAACTACTTTCAGTTTTATCGCTTTTTCCATACATTAATATGGTCTAACCCATTCCGCACAAAATATATTTGTATCATTTGTATGATTATTCCACCTTTTAGGCGCTATGATTATTTTTCCTTCATATTTATTGAGCCATGCTGCCCACCAGCTAAAGCTACTATTTGCCATAATCATATTCTGGCATTTCGACATTAATATCAAGTCAAAACAACCTGTATCTTCATCATTAATATCTACAAAAGTTACATTTTCTTTTTTATCTAAAAAAAATCTACACCATTCCATGTCATCCGAAAATACGAAAAAATGCACATTTCTAATATGTTGTTTCATGTACTCCATACTATCAATATAATAATTTTCTGTACAGATACCTCCGTACATATCTCGTGCTATAAGATAATCTCCACGCCTAACATGAATCGCTACAGAATTTGTTTTTTCTATCATGTCCAGCATTTTTTATTCTGTCTAGTCAATGGTTCTTTCAATAATAATTCTTCTTGTAATAATCCAGATATATTCTCAAAATAATCTTTTCTCTGCCAATACCCCTCCAAATATGCATCGTGTAGTTCTAAAATAGCAGAATTAAATTCTCCTGATTCCGCTTCTATGATGTGACTTGGTTTCTTTCCAAATATTTTGTGGTATAAAACTCCAACTATATTTTTGTCATTATTAGCAAGTTGATATTTTTGTTTTTTAGAACACTCTAGCACCTTTGTTTGAAATAGTCCTAACTGATTTTTTCTATTTGCTCCTTTATTCTCATAATACCATGAGGTATCCAAGTAAGCCTCTCTGCCATTTTCTTGAAATTGTCTATACAAGGCGTATTGAAAAAACTGATTTCCCAATCCCCCCATCATCTTCACTATAATCATACTTATCTTTTCCTATTTTTTATACAAACCATAATAACCAATATTCTAAATGCATATAATGATACTAATATAACCATTTTTCGATAGAAATCGTCTGTACAATGCAAGTATTTCCTTGCCCATCCTTTATATTTATAAATTAATTTAATCAGTATTTGCTGTAATTCACTTTTATCATAAAAACATTTAGAGTAATATTTCAACAACCTCTCATATAGAAGATACGTAACTTCATCTGCCATTTTCCCTTGATCAATCTCTCTAAAAAAATGTATTTGTTCCTCAATCTGTGGTATTTCATCTGTTATTACCCGTTCAGATATACCATACTTGCTGTCTGATCCAACAATACTATCATCCCTACGTCTATAATAATATAAATCCTTATCAATGTACACGTATTTTTTTGCTTCATAAAAAACTTTCGCTGACCATACAATGTCCTCATAACACTTTCCTTTTGGAAAGTAAAAATTTTCAACAACATTTTTTCGGTACAATCTGTCCCATACAGAAAAAGATATCTTATATTTATCCTTTCCATATATTAAAAATTCAAGACTTTCAATATGTTCAAAAACCAAGACTTTGCCTGTTCTGCTTTCACATATATCATTCTCTTTCCCATCAAAAAAGCTCTGCCAATTTGCACTTGCAATATCAGCCTTTTTTTCTTCGAGAAGTTTAGATAATATTTTATACATATCAGGATGAATAAAATCATCCGAATCAACAAAACCTATATACTCTCCTTTTGCCACTTCCAACCCTGTATTTCTCGCGTCTGATAATCCTCCATTTTCTTTATGAATAACAATGACCCTTTGGTCTGTTTGCGCATATTGATCACATATCACTCCAGAGCAGTCTGTCGAACCATCATCCACTAAAATAATTTCAAGATTTCTATAGGTCTGATTTAATACAGAATCCACACATTGTTTTAAATATTTTGAAACATTATATACTGGGATTATTACACTAATAAGCTTATCCATATCTATCTTCTCTTCATAAATTTTAAACATATTCTCTTCATATAAAACAAAAGGAAACTTGTATTTCTAATTCCTATTAATTTTATAGATAAATTGGTTACTGTTCCAAGCATTCCATGATATTTTTTGTATACATAACGATAGTCTTCTAACTTTCTACAAACCTCGTTTCTTTCATCTCTGTTAATCAAAAATAAATTTCCCATAATAAAATAAACAATTATTTCTGCAAAGTAGAAATACATGCCGTCTCTCGCTTCCTGTGCAATCTTGTATTTCTCAAAAAAAAGTTCCCATCCATTTATAATAGTAAATACATCCATAAACTTCTTCTCGGTAATGGTATTCGATATAGAGCCATCCCTTTTCTCCCGATAGTAGTACATTATCGGAGTCATAACAACGGAATCTGCTAAATATATAACTTTATATATCAAATCCAAATCTTCAGCATAGATTCCTTTTGTAAATCGAAACCCCTCTTTTCGCCAATACGCTACTTTATAGCATTTTGCACAGGGCGACCATAATGGTCCACCCGTTGCAACTGCCATGAAAGCGTCCTTTCCCGTCTTCTTGCCAAACATTTTATAATCATAATTGTTATAACTTCGTATATTACCATTACAAAATGAATAATTTGATTGGTCAATTAATATATCTGGATAATCATTTTTTTTACATGATTGAAAATATGTTAGCAATGTATTTGTATCAATATAATCATCACTGTCTACAAATATCATGTACTCTCCTGAAACTCTGTCAATTCCGTAGTTTCTGGCATCAGATAATCCCCCATTAGTCTTATGAAACACCTTGACATAAGAATATTTTTGTGCATACATATCGCAAAGGTCAGCACTTCCATCCATAGAACCATCATCCACTAAAATGATTTCATAAGCCTGATATGTTTGATTAACCAAACTCTCTATGCATTCTGCTAAATATTCTTTTACATTATAGACTGGTACTATAATACTGTAATTAATATCATTTTGAATCATAGATTTCCTTCCTTCACAAATCATCTCTTTATGATATGCCACACTTTTTGGCTTATCATTCTTGTTCGCCATCCTTTTTTAATAACATTTATATAGAACTTATTGTACCCCCCCTTTGTATTAAATATCTTTTTAGCGTTGCTTATTGGTTTATCAAATATCATAGACAAATAATCTACAAGCATATCTGGATTATCGTAATATCGCTTGGCATGGCTTTCATTCTTAAATATAGGCTCCCTCTGCATTGCTAAATATAGGTCATTATTGCTATCTACTTTTTTTACATAATCAATGCAGCTTTTTATTGATTCAAAACCAAAAACATTAATAAACGCTTTGGGATTAAATTCTTCCTCAACTCGTTCATTCCCCCAATAAATTGGTATAGTACCAGCTTGCCATGCCTGCACTATTTTCTCTGTCACATACCCTTCTTTTCTCGAGTTCTCAAATGCAATGGAAAACTTGTAATCCTTCTGAAATTCATATTTATTTCCAACACGTTTTCCAATATTATTATATATTTTCCCTCCCGAGTCAACTTTTTTATATTTCGAAAGCTCTAAAAAAAATTCATTGCGAATTTTATCACTATTATCATTAGAATAAATGAAATTACAAAACTTTTTCTTATTTAGAAAATTTTCATCTGGAACAAGATGTTTTTGAGCCGCCTTCTGGAACGCATCTCTATAATATACGTAATTAGGAATTCTGATATATCGATCACCGTAATCAATAAAATCAAACCCAACAGCATAATCATATAAATTAAAATCTGGAGTTATATTCTCTCCCAAAACAACTATTTTAATGCAATCATACTTCAAGAATTCTCCCGAAAAGCAGCTGCACAGTAAATAATCTGGCTTATCACATAATTCAATATCATATCTTTTTTCTAATTCTTGCCAATAATAAGAGTCTCTTCCAATAACATCTTCAAATCCGTCAACTAATTTTACCCTAATGTTCTTTTTCATACAATCAGATCCTCCTAAATTTTCAGCCACTCTAAGCAGTATACATCCGGCGTTTCTTTACCATTCATCCATCTGCTAGAACGTGTTTGAAAAATGCTTTCTGCTATCTCAGGGCTTTTCGCAAAGCATTCTGCACTGGCCTGTCCCAGTATTTTGTTACAATAACTGATATACCTAATGTCAAAATCATTGTAACTATATACTTTCCGCCCCAATCAATAAATACATTGCCACTCTCTATTATCATAATTCTATCATACACTCCTAAAAATATACAGTGCAGCAGATAAACAGGGTAGGAATATATTCCTAGCTTCTGCCACACTACATTATTCAAAATACTATAATTATGTGTATTTAGCAGCAAAGCCAAACATACCGCTATCAAAGAACACAATGTATGGCTTACTAATAAAGAGCAATGTACAATGCCAAATGTTCTTCCCAATACAATCCCTGCACTTATAGCAATGCAAAAAAACAATTGGTATGTTTTTATGTTCTTTACTTTGGGCGAATGAAACAAATAGTATAATATAATTCCAAGCCCCAGTGAAGGCAGTTGTTGAAATATCCAAAACGAACCAAAAAAACTATCGAACATGTAATTGCCCATCCACTTATCCAATGCATATTCATTCACAATTTCACACACAACAAAAAAAATAATAAATAAACAACATGCCTTTCGCAATGAATTTACGTATTTATAGAGCAACGGCGCCATCAGGTAAAAGAGCACCAATATACCTAAATACCATTCTACACCTAAAATACTATTGATATACTGAGGAAACAGACCAAAAATAAGCAATATATGTGATACAATATTGCCCAAATTCCCGTTAAAATTTCTATTTAGCAGCAAATGTAAAACAATCACTAAATAAAATATTGGAACCAGTCGTATAACTTTCAAATACCACCAGTGATATATTTTTACAGCGGTAAACTTTCCATCCCTGAAAGTTCGCTCTAATGAAGAACATGTCAGATATGCCGACAATACAAAGAATATATAAACTCCATATGCACCTCCACCGCCCAGCCTCCCTAATGGGAATGGCAGAACATCCACTCCACTATGAACCATAACAATACCACAGGTGGCAATACCTTTCAGCGAATCAATCCAATCAATTTTCTTTGCATTATTAGCAGCCCTCACAACCTTTCTTCCTCCTTACATTCATCTGAACCAACTCACACCTGAAGCTTATATATCAACCCATACTTGGTTTTCCATAACTTAAATCTCACACATCTGCTGGTATGTACTACCTTTGCTGCTATCTTTAAGAGTTTGAACCTTACTGTGTCAATCAGATTGTGCTCAAAAGATCATACAGCTCCGGTGCAGCAAAACCGCTGTCCCCCTCTGGCATAAAGCTGTATGTCGGTATAATTTTCTTTTTCATCCAGTTTAATCCCCTCCTAGATTCTTATCCATCCATTACAATACACATCCGGCGTCTTTTTGCCATTAATCCATCTTTCAGGGCATATCACTTTTTTATCACTATAATTATTTAAATACGCAGCCCACCAGCTGAAGCTACTATTGGCAATAATTTGATGCCTGCACTCAGACATCAGCTGCATATCAATAAATCCCTTATCTTCACTGTTTCCTTCCACATAGATATAATTGTTCTTATTTCCAAATGTTCTGCTTGTCCATTCCATATCATTTGAGAAAAAAAAGAATATTGGATGTTCAATAGTCTGTCTTAACACTTCTATTGCCCTATGATAATATTCCACCGTACATATATTCCCATATATATCCTGGTGTTTTACATAATCACCCCTACGAACATGGACTGCAATTGAATTGGTGTTTTGTATTCGATCTTGAAACTGCTTATCCCTCTCTGAAAGCTCATTTTTGAATTGATATATCTTTCTTATCTCCGTTTCGATGTCCTGAAAATATTTCCTCGACTGCCAGAACCCATCAAGATATCCCTCCTGAATTTGCATCACATCAGAGTCATACTCATACGCATTTTTTTCATAATAGTGCGTGCTCTTATCTCCAAACAACCTCATCAGCACTCTCGCAGTCATTCCTGTTCCCAACACATACTTTCTTGCCTCTTTTTTTGTGCACAATTCATATTTCAAATCAAAACAACCATAGTCCAGAAAACATTCACGTTTCCCATCAATATGCGTAAACCTTGATCGATCAAGTTTAACTTCTTTACCTTGCGCCAGAAGCGACCGATACAAAGCATATTGGAACATTTGATTTCCCATGCCTTCCATTAATTTAACGATTATCATGTTTTCTCACCCATTGGCTATACTTGCAGCTTATACATTAATCCATATCTGAGATTTCCTACAGTCAACTTCCATAATATTTTATCAAATCCAAAAAGCATTATTGTCCACTTGATGATAAACTCCTTTACCGAATTGCAATGAACCTTTTTTAATTCATCATAATACTCCTGATAATACTTATTCACTAGCCTAACATATTTTTTTTGTTTCTTCAGATCTGTTTCACTTGTTACAGTCTGATACCATATTTTTAATATCACCAGATAGAATCCGACAATCTGCTTGTCATAGGCAAAGTGACACTTTTGTTTTTTATAATAATCTAAATTTGTCTTATTTGCCAATGCTAACTCATAGTGCAAGGCATTAGGCTTGATGATCCTACTGTCCGTATACTTAGATATCCTGTGTAAAATATATACCTTGTTAAGTAACACCACACGCTGGGTATTTAGTAAGAAGCGTGGAATGCAGTATACATCATTTAGATAGTTTTGAGGAAGCGCCTGCTCTGCTCTTCTGATCACCGGCTCCATCCGCATATAATATTCTCTATTAATAACCAATCCCCATAAATATCCTATATCCCCTTTGTTCTGATCTGCATAAAAGTATCTATACAACAACCGATCTCCTGACATAAACTCTATTTGAGGAGGGTTATCATCCATTTTATACTCAGATATTCGATTGGTATTAACATTTTGAGAACACACTTGAACAATATCATAATCTTTATATTGCATCATCGCCTCAAACATGTCTGGTGCAAAAATGTCATCGCCATCTAAAAAAGCGATGCTTGTCCACGAACTAGCCATTCTATATCCAGCATCTCTTGCCTTGGACATTCCAGCATTACTTTGATGAAGCACTTTAATTCGGCCATCTTTTTTCGCATACTCCTCACAGATACTTGAAGTTGCATCGGTGGATCCATCATCTACCAAAATCAATTCATATTTGGTATAAGTCTGTGCCAAAACGCTGTCCAATGTATCCTTCAAAAAACGTGCCCCATTATATATTGGTATAATTACACTCAACTCGCACTGTTCCATTGTATTCCCTCACATTCTCATACCAAATCTTGTTATGCATTATCCTTTCCATATGTTTTGTCCAGCTTTACCGGATAATGCACTAGCTTTAATAATACATACCATGCAATTGTAAGAAATGTATATTCTGTATACCAAACATGCTTCAGGAAGTAACAATCTCTATTTTTAATCACGAATCTAAACGCATCTATCAATACAGGAAATACCAATGCACAGTATGGAATAAATAACATTTTTCTTTTTCGGAGTCCATCTTCTTTTTCACTACGCTGCGTAAAACCTATCCCTTCTGTACAAAATAAGTTGTTTTTCACACGCCATTTTAACTTATTTAAGTATGTTTTTTCTGTTAAACCTGCTTGATGACAAATTAAATCATTTTTCATGACAATTGCGAATTTTGTCTGCTGTACCATATTAGAAAAAATATTGGCCGCAAAACTCTGATCTTCTTTATTTTGAGCATATATTTTTTTCGCTGCTTCAATCTCAAACATATTTCCCAATGCATCAAACAAAGGAAGAAAGTTACATTTTCTGAAATCAAGCAAGATCCCTTTTTCGATATCCTTATGACGATACTGCCTGGTCAGATCTTCAATACGATCGTACCCATTATAGCGATATACAAAATTCGAAAAAGGATCACCTATGAAATTGGCATATCTTGTTACGTTATTCTCACCTTTTTTACAGATCTGCCCTGTTGAGACCAGATTCTTGACGAATGAATATCTTGCCAACAGTTGAATCCTGCTGTCAAGTGAATTCATATTTGTAAACGACTCATCAGAATCAATAAATATGCCATACTTACCTTTTGCCGCCAGCAATCCCTGCTGCTTGGCAAATTCTGGCAGCCTGTGCTCATTGTACAAAATTGTAGAACCATACTTTTCGGCTATATCTAATGTCGTGTCTGTAGATCCCCCATCTATGATCAAAATCTCAACCTGTGTTTGATCAATACTCTGTCTCCTTATACTTTCCAGTGAATATTTTAGCGTTTTTTCTGAATTATAGGTGGGCATTATTATTGATATCAAATAATCACACTTGTTCTCCATACTCTCATCAACTTCCACGTTGCCTTTTCTCTCTTATCTACTATAAACCATTTTGCCAAAAATATCCACACAATTTATTTCAGTCTCATCCAAAATAAGGCTTATTCTCCACTTTTAACCTTCACAAGCAATATTGGCCCTCTCCAGTGTCAATCTTCAGCTTAATTTTGTCATGTTTAAATCTCTTTTTATCTAAAAATACAAGTGAGATCTCCTCATCATTCCAATCTGTCATACTTCTGCTTTTATGGCGTATACCTGGATGCTGTCTTACAGGATTTGCAGTATCATTGATCTTATCATTCCTATATACTGTGTGCAGAACAATATCTTCTATCTCTATCCCCAAAACACCGGAAAACGCTAGAACATTTTGCATCGCTCCACAAAATTGCTTCTTGATCTCTTTCTCCCATGTTTCTTCTTTAACCGTTCTTTTCATTTCAAATATGTGTACCTTCCAGATGTCATCTTTACTCTCAAACATTACATAATCTGCACATTTTTTGTTTTTGAAATATTCCAGCTTGTTATTTTCCAGATTTCGTATCAGAATGCAGTCATTGCAAAGCCGCACTTCTAATTCCGCCTTTCCTTCGCCCTTTTCAGTCAGATACAGACATTTATCTGAGCTTTCCACAAGCGCTGGCTCCATAAGCTGAATCCTCTCTTGTATTCCCGCCTGAAACATTACTCCTCCTCGATGATCCTAATCTGCCTGTTCAGTTCTTCCAGCGTGTCATAAAAAGTCATTGCTTCGAAACCAAAATCACCACAAGGCAGTTTCTTCACAGTAGTTGTGTAACTGTCATCCACATCAAACTGATAAACATTTACTTTCCCTCTATCGATCCAGTCACACTCTTCATATTCCAGTTTTTCCCCGATTGCTTTACGGCTTGATGCTGCTGCCAGTTTAATCATATTATTAATATGCTGGAGAATAATATCACTGTGTGTTGTCACAAACACTGGAATATCAGAGTTGACAAGTCTGACAAGAACCCTGGCCATCTCGCATTGAAGCTGAGGATGTAAAGATATTTCCGGCTCCTCTATCAAAACCGTCTGAACTGTCTCATTCCTAAAAAACAATAATAACAGCGTCATTTCAGTGACAACTCCTGATGTCACAAACATTGGAAGCTGTGTTTTTGTTCCTTGCGGCTGATACAAAATATCCTGCGCAGGCATGTCTGAGACAGATACTTTTCCCTGTATAATATTATTCTCAATAATGCTCACTGCATCCCCCATTCCACTTATCTCTAACCACACATCATCTGTTAAACCACTCCTTGTCAACGCACTCAGTTTTGCCAGAAAATCACTGTTTGGTCTGGTAAGAAGATTTTTCCGCGACATGCCAATATTAAATTTATCCTTCACTGCACTACCGATTAAAGACTTATAAGTCAACACATAACCTGTGCGGGCTGTTGGGAAATAAATCGAATCTGCAAAATCCCCTCTTATCATATATTGTATAATATATGAAATCAGCAGGGTATACTCACATCTGTCGCCTCTTTTTTCTACACCACATCCATATTCCATTACCGATCTTTTTCCTTCACTGAGCCCCAATAAGGAAAGCCGCTCACTCTGGTCACTCGCAAGAGAAATGTCATACATCAGTGTATATCTATTATCTTTTTGAAACTCTAATTTTAGACTTCCAATATCAATTCGCCTATTAAATAGCTCCTCTATAAATTTGTCTCTGTTCAAAAGTAATAATTCGTTCAGCACCTCTTCAAAGGCTTTCACTTCCTCGTATGTCATTTCAAGGTACTCAAAAGTGCCATTCGTTAAATTTCCGTTATCGTAAATTTTATCAACAAATTTCTCACATATTTCATAACACTTCAGCTGTTTCGGAAACTGATACTGATCATAATAAAAATCCACATTGATCAACCCATAGATCAACGTCATAATATAGCTTTTTCCACTGTTATTATCCCCCACGAACAATGTCATCGGAGCCACTTCTATATCCGCACTTTTAATTTTACCAAATTTCTCGACATGCATCGTCCATGTGTTCATATTATCCATCCCTCTATACGATCGCTTCCCGGAAGTGCACCACACACTCCTTGCCACTTGATATCCCTACAAGCCAGATAATTCATCCTCACTATCCCTATCCGATCAGGCACTCTTTCCCCCTGAATGCAAAACCATACTTCCTGATCTGTTCCGGAGAAAAGCCCCTTGACACGAGTTCGGTTTCGTACTTTTTCTCATCAATCTGCCTGTGGGCGTTGGCTAGTGTCTCCTTGAGCGTCCCCTCGTCGTCATCCGCGTCCATGACCTTGAACTCGAAGATGAACGCCTTCTGCGCCCTGTCCTTCGGTTCGATCATCACGTCGTAACGCCCATAGCCGCTCTCGCGGTTCGAGCGAACCTCGTACCTGTCCGAGAGGCTCACCACCATGCCGAGCACGAAGCCGTGGTAAAACCGTTCGGGATGCGTCTCATCCGACGGACTGTTCCCACTGTCGAACGAGCTGAAGGTCTCAAGCGCAACCTTGTTCATGAACGTGTTCATCCGCCTCACATTGTCGTTGAGCAAGGCGTTAATAAATTCGTTGTAGTACGTTTTTGTGTCACCCTTTCCAAACCAGCCGTTCACCATGTTCCTGAACATCCTCCGCACTTCCAAATTCGTGAGCGCCAGCGTGTATGCCGGGTTGTCCACGCTGTCCCTCATTTCCTCCACGCTTATGATCCTCAGGTACCCCGTCGCAAGCAGCAGGCTCCACACCGCATCCGCATTTCCGTCTAACTGGCTGAATACGATCTGTTCGTCTATGACCGTCTCAAAGCTTCTCCCTTCAAGCAGCCCCTCCATCGTCTGTTTGATCTCGGCATTTCCACGTTGTATCAGGGAATTGACAAGACCATTTCCGCTGGTGTTCGTCCAGTATGCCCTGTATTTCCCACCTTCACCGATGAAAGATGTAATGGACCACGGGTTATAAATGTCTGTATATTTTCCAAAAGTAAAACCGTCATACCACCGCTTTACGCCCTGCTTCTCACCGCCAAGCCCCATATCGTCAAGCGCCCTGAATACTTCTTCCTCTGTAAAGCCGAATGACACCGCATATCTGTCAGATGTCGCAGTGACTACTTTGAGATTATTGAGGTCTGAAAAGATACTTTCTTTTGATATTCTGGTGATCCCGGTGATGATGCCGCGGTACAGGTGCGGGTTCGTCTTGAATGTCATGTCAAAGAAGCTCCTGAAAAAGCTGACCGCCTCATCCCAGTACCCGCCGAGCCAGGCCTCCTGCATCGGGGTGTCGTACTCGTCGAGCAGGATGATGGCTTTTTTGTCATAATGCCTTTCCAGGTATCCTCCAAGACGTTTGACCGCAGCCTCTGCCGTTTCATCAGCCATATTGTCGTTGACGGAACGGAAATATGCCCTATCCTCATCATCAAACACAGACGAACTCATGATCCCCTTATATCCGTTGTATGTTTCTGTTATGATTCCCTTAAACAATCTCCTGAGTCCATCCATGCTGACTGCCTTTATCCCGGCAAAACTCATAAATATCACAGGATATGTCCCCTGCAGTTTCCTGTATTGATAATCTCCGGATGGAGATTTTTCATCCCATATGGACAGTCCCTCAAACAGATCCCCTCTGCCCGCGTATTTATTGGAAAAGAAACACTCCAGCATGCTTATGTTCAGCGTCTTCCCGAATCTGCGCGGACGCGTGATGAGCGTCACCGCCGAGCCGTCCTCCCACCATTCCCTGATAAAGTCTGTCTTGTCTACATAAAACCTGTTCTCTTCCCTTAGTATGTCAAAGCGCTGTTCCCCTATGCTTACTACCGTACTGCTGTTCATATCCACGCCCCGCCCTTTTCCTGATTTTCCAAGTATTCTTTCTAGCAAAAATCAGCATATTCTTGGTATCTTTCACCACTTGATATTATCCCGGCAGTGCACCACACACTCTTTGCCGCAGAAAGCAATGCCATAACAGCTCACATACTTATACCCGTCATTCCTGAGCTCAACATCATACTTTTTCTCTGCGATCTGTTTTAACGCCTCATCCGCCATTGACTCCATGTCATCGATGTCCTTTGCTACCTTGAACTCTATGACAAACGCTTCCCGGCTTCTGCGGACGGGCTTGACAAAAAGGTCACTGCGCCCTTTGCCGCCCTCCCTGTTGGAACGTATCCCGAAACCCTTGATCCCGGTCAGCAGTCCAGCGAACACTCCATGATAATAATATTCGTTCTGGTCCATGTAACTGATCGTTTCTTCAAATATATCATTAATCTCATTTTCCAGCGCCGCACAGTCCTTGTTGACAAATGCTGTGTAGAATGGAGTCATATCTCTTTCTTTTACTTTCTCGCGGAACCAGCTTTGCACTTTTTGCTCAAAAATATACTGCACTTCCTTATTTGGAATAGCAAGTTCCGCATAGATAGATGAGCCTTCCATCCACTCGCTCATTTTGCGGAAATACCCTGTGAAATACATAAAATTCCACAGATTATCACTGCTGTCATAGATCTCACCATACGTGATATCCTCATGGATCTGCACCCTGATACTGCCTCCGGCTAACAGTTCCTCTATCTGCATCCTGTCATCATCGTCAGAATGGTCAATCAATGTCCTGACAATACTGTTTGAGAAAGTATTGGCCCAGTAAGCCATCGGCAGCCAGTTTGTGTTTGCCCGGGCATCATCAATATACTGTATCACGCTCCACGGATTATAGATGTCTGTCTGTCCAAAAGTATATCCATCATACCATTCCTGGACAATTCTGTACGCATCATCCATATCATAGTAATGGCACAGCTGCTGCACTTCATCCACTTTAAAACCAAAATATTCATCAAACTTCGCATTGCGGATCGATATAATGCTCAGATTGTTCATGCCAGTAAAAATACTTTCCTTGGAGACACGCAGACACCCCGTGAGGACCGCAAAATCAAGACTGCCATTATCCTTCAACCCGCTCTCGAACAAAGCCCGGATAAAGTCAATCATCTTATTATAAAAGTCCCGCGAAAAGGCATTTTCCAGCGGTACATCATACTCATCAATCAACACAATCGGCTTTCTGCCATAATATCCTTCAAGGCACCTCGAAAGAAACCGAATCGCATTCTGGTATTCGACCTGTCCGGCTTTTTCCGATACAATGGCTCTGTAGCGTTCCCTGTCCTGATCATCATCTATACTTTCCAGAAGAAAAGTATGCCTTTTAAATTCGTCCGCGATCACCATCATGAACTGCCGGATGGAATCCTGAAAATTTTCTTTCTTGATATCCTTAAAAGTCAGATAAATGACCGGATACTGCCCCATATGTGCAAGATAATTGTCCCCTGCTCCCATGATTTTCAATCCTGCAAAAATATGTGACCAATCCCTTTTATTCCCATGATAATCCCTGTCATCCTCAAAAAAATATTTGAGCATACTCATATTCAGCGTCTTGCCGAATCGGCGCGGTCGTGTGAAAAGTGTAACCTTTGCCTTATTATCCAGCAAATCCCTAATCATAAGAGTCTTATCGACATAATAGAATTCCTTTTGAATCATTTCTGCAAAATCACTGATTCCAATCGGTAATGGTTTGTATTCCATCTATAAACCTCTCAAATTCTTTCCCAATTCCATCCCACTGGAACTGGGATGAGTACTGATAAGCACTTTCTCTCTTACTACTATATATCATTTTGTCAGAAATAGCCATACAAATTTGTGTGGCAAGTGCACTTACGCTATTTTCCGTACACAGGTAGCCTGCTTTTCCATAATTGACTGCCTCTCTTATTCCAGGCGAGTCAAATGCAATGCATGGTGTTCCTACACAGCCTGCTTCTGTGACTGGGATTCCCCACCCCTCTCTGATCGAAGGAAACAACAGCACCCACGCCCGGCTCAGGAGTTCCAGTTTTTTTTCTTCGGAGACATATCCCCAGCTGACAATATCACCCGTCGGATTGTCTGTTGCTGCGTCCTCCCATGTCAAATGGTTTCTCCTGCAGATGGGCATTAAATTTTTGTCCACATAATCCTGTTCCTTTTTTCCGATTATCCACAATTTCGCATTTGGGTAGTCTTTTTTGATACAGGCAAGTGCTTTTACTGCCACATCAATACCCTTATATGGAGAATATCGGCCTGCATAGATTAATGTCGGCGCTTCCTCCTTTGAACACCACTTATCAGGTTTCCACGGTTTGAATGATACTCCATTATGGATTATTTTTATCTTATTCTTATCGTAGCCTCTATCTACAAGCTCATCCCTTGTCGACTCTGACACCGTGATGACCGGATCGTGGCGGTTGAGTTTCAGAAAACTTTCCTCAAGTGTTTTCCCAATCTTACTGAGCGGAAATTTTGCGCTATAGTCCCAAATTTCCTTGGTAAGCTGATGAATATAGAAAATTCTCTTTTTCGGTTCAACCCACAACGGTGTGAAAAAACGGTGTGTATTGCACTGGTCTATCACAAAATTGATCTGATCGCGATGTCTGTTGTAATAGCGCATGGCTGACAGTATGACAGTGATGGCATTTCCATGTCTGATATATGTCACTCCGTCAATCTCCTCATGTGCGGCCTGCCCCTTGCTTCTTGTGGCAAAGTGTACTATTTTATATTTCTTTTTGTCTGTTCTGCTTAGCATCTCATGTGTGTGAACCTCCGCACCACCCGCTTTCGGTGATGTGATATCCCGCCATGAGAGCGCAAGGATTGCTGTCTTTTTCATCTAATATACTGCTCCTGTTGCATATATCATTTCAACTATAAGAAATGTCTCTTATCATTGTTTATTCATCTGCCACAACTGATTATCTTCCCCTGTCCTTTCGGCTAATCTTATAGTATGCTCCTCCACATCATATGTCAATGCATACTTTTCATGGCAAATCATATAATAACCATTCGTTTCCGTTAAAACCCACTCCAAACTTTCAGATGAGGAATCTAAGCCCGATACCCATACTTTATCATTATCACTATATGAAAACTCCACTGCTATCTGATACTCGTCAAAAACAAGCTGATATCTGTTTTCAACTACTTGCATCTCCAATTGTGCACTCAAAGCCTCGTCTTCTTTGCCTAACGCTATTATCACCCCATCTGTACACAATACAAGTGCATCGTCCTGCTTGGGCGAAAGCAGATAATGACTGCCTTCTAACCCCAACCTGTCCTCTATATCCATAACAAAATATTGAACGCTATAACCCTTATGTTCCACATTCCCCTGCTTAATTATTGTCCCATATGAAACAAAATCTTCATCGATGTCTGCCCATGCAGGAACAATATACAACAATCGACTATCCCTATAATAAAATTGCAGTCCATTATTCCATGTAGGAATCTGACAAGGTCTAATCAATTCACAATTCTCTGGAATCCCCCTGCTTTCATCATAATACTCAGGCTTCCTTTCTTCAATATTCCACAGACAGATATCATTCAAAAAATTACGTTCTGAACATATAATAGGCTCTGGCAACACAATCTGCATATCGCCGTTGTAGTCTGCCGCCTCTAAAGCAGCAAGCATTGTTTCTGTCAAATACATATACTGACGATTATATACCAGGCCGTCACCAAAAGTTACATCTCCACCCATTCCGTATACAATACCATTTCCTACAGATATCGAGGGAAATGTTTTTGCCATTATTGGATCAATCACATAGAAGCTTTGAATCAAGAGAAAAACAGACAATATTATATTCCACACATTAAAAAGTTTATCCTTAATTTGCGATATCGCCACTGTTGCTGTCAAATATATCGCAGGCACTATTGGTACAATATACCTTATAAAAGTAAATGTATCATAGACACACCCAAAAACTATTACTGCTATTCCCATCACACAGATTGGGAATAGTTTACTCAATATTTCTTTATCTGCCTTTATCTTATTAAAACATAACGATAAAATCCAAAGAATAACTGCACTCCAAAGCAACCAGTTAAAATTAATTAAAAATATCTGTTTAAGTCTCAGGAAAACTCTTCCTGCATTAAAGCCAAACTCTCCAAGCCCAGCCTGTTCTGCCCCTACCGCCCATCCGCCTGATGGATTTAACAGATATAATAGAAGCCACATACCCGCTGGAAGCGCATAAATATAATTTTTTATATTGTTTAAACCAAATTTTGTGAGTTTCCACCAATTAAATGAATATTCACACACTATCTTGGATAATATATAAGCGGTATAGTATATAATCGCAGGTTCTTTCGTAAAGCAAAAGCAGAATGCAAACACGATCTCCAAACATGTATAATTATACAAAGAACAGGCCACAAAAATTACCGCAAAATACATTGTAGCACTATCCAAGTTTAAATTCCCGACAATGCCTAATACAAAGGGTGAGAATGCATAAGGTGCAGATGCTAATGCCAGTACATGATTAGCGTATCTGTTTCCCATCAATTTTCTCAATATCTGATAATATGAATAAATGCTTATTTCTGCCAAAATAATATTCGCGATCTGCACCATTTCAGTCCCTTCTTTTATCAACTGAAACAGCATTATCCACAATGTATAACCTAAACTCGCATGTCCTGCAAGATACAAATCATAAATTCCCCATGAACCTGTTTGGAGCTTGCTCATGATGCCTCGTATATCATGATTACCTAACCAAAAATCATAATATTGCCATGCATCCCACATAAACCATGCATCTATTACTTCTATTGAAAATACAGTAAACAGCAAAAGAACCAATGCTATACTCCAATTTTGAGCACCCCACCTCCCTACAACTATTCTTTTTTTCTCTGCAGCCTCGTTCATCCTATCTCCTTCTACACACCTATCTATATCCGCCTCATTTCTCCATACAAATTTCAACCAAAGATATCTTTACTGGACATATTCGTGGTTTTATACATACTCTCATTTCTCGGATTCCTGTTCACTGTCAATATTCGTCTCGCGCTCTATATAAATTGGTCTGTTTTTTACTTCCATATAAATTCGTGCAAGGTATTCACCTATCATTCCCAAGGTGGTAATGATTACCCCTCCTAAGAACAACATTGTTATCATAATACTGGCATAACCTGTTCGTGGTACCAGAGGATTTCTGAGCGTTGCGATCCCAATGCGCATCGCATAGATAAATGCTACAAAAGTAATAATCATCCCCAAATATACGATTCCCCTCAGCGGCGTCGTCGCAAACGCCACAAACCCGCTGTACGCATAGTGGAACAACCCTCGGATATTCCATTTTGTCTTTCCCGCTACTCGCTCAACATTCTCATACTCTATCCATTTATTTTTAAATCCAACCCATGCATAGATTCCTTTCGTGAAACGCTCCCGCTCTCCCATCGATACGATGGACGCAACGACATTCCGCCTCATCAGGCAGTAATCTGTGCTGCCCGATATCAGATCAATCACTGTTACATGATTGATAACATGGTAAAAAGCCTTCGAAAACACGCTTCGGATCAGCGGTTCCCCCTTTCTGGATACACGCCTTGCTGTTGCTCTGTCATACCCATCTTTCTCAATTGCATCTATCATTTTAATCAGCAGCTTAGGTGGATGCTGCAGATCTGCATCCATAAGTGCCACATAATCTCCCCTGCTCTTACTCAGTCCTGCATAAATCGCAGACTCCTTACCAAAGTTTCTTGACAGAGATATATATTGAACAGTTCCTTCTTCTGCTGCTGACACTACTTTTTTAATTTCTTCCAAAGTGTTATCCTTACTGCCATCGTCTATATATGTTATGACAAACCGATAACTCTGAAGTTCCTTGAAAACATCAACTATTGCCTCATAAAACAATGCAACACACTTTTCCTCATTGTAACATGGTACGATCAACTCTACTATTTTCATCCCACACAGCTCCTACTCATATGAAAAGTCATTTACCTTTCCTTCCTCATCCAGCCACGTCACACCTATCACAAGTTCCCCTATGTGATAATATCGAAGCTCATTTTCTAATTTTTGCAGCAGCTCCTGCTGTTCAGGAAGAAAAACATATATACAATCACTTTTGGGGGACTCATGTTCCAAAGCACTCTCATTGTTCCACATCCCATCTATATTCCTCGCAAAATAGAATGCATTCATTGTCCAACCGTATTTTAACGCCAATGCGCCAATTTGAATACAATTTTCTATATTTTCACCCAAATATGAAAAACATACACATCTAAAATTTCTGTATTCAGATAACTTTTGCCAAAAATAATCATTGACATATTCGTAAACTATCTCTTCCGAAAATCCCTCGTGACGGCTTATCAAGGCCTGGCTAATGTCAAAAATCTGAATTAACAGACATATCACCAGTATGTACACATTTATGACTTTCTTACATGTAAAACCTGCTACTCCTTTAATACAATATAATACAATCAAATACCATGTTGGCCAGATAAATCTTCCTGTTGTCCTGAAAACAGCATATAATTCACTCACTTTTTTAGGCAATTTTATATCCAGCAAAACTTTCCCGCCATATGTAACGGTTGGCAAAACAGCTAACAGAAAACTTATAATACCTATAATAACTAAAACAATATTTTCATTTATTGATTTCTTTGTCGTATGTAAATTCAAAAGAAGTGACACCATACATACAACAACCATGCATATAATGCCTAATCCCAAATAAGCAAACCCTTCATGTTGTCCCCCACCACACTGCTCAAAATCTGGCAAAACACGCGAAAAATCATTTCCATTAAAAAAAGCATTTAAATTAAATCCAAAACTACCAAGCCCTTCTGCGTTTCCAGAGGCATGTGATGTAAAACCCCCTAGAATATAAAAGGTACAACACGTTCCTATAACAAAACTGAAAGCAGGAATTATATCGATAAGTTTAACCCTTTTATTCTTAATAACACTGTCAATAATACTTCCTGCCACAAACAGAAAACACATTGGAAAAAAATAAAGATGGACTCCGCCAATCAAAAATCCCAATATGGTCCAATATAATATTTCCTTTTTGCTGAATCCAGATTGATTGTCATGCCTGAGGAACAAATAAATCGCAGCAAGAATAATCCACTGCCCTCCTAACGACGTATGCATGAACATTCTATATATCATAACTGGAGACAATACAATAAAAACGTCCCCTATAAAAGCACATCTATACTCTATATTCCAAACATTTAATATTTTTGCGCCAAAATATCCCTGCATCCCAAAGCACAAAAGTCCCCACCAGCCAAAATATTGGAAATACTGCGGAAGAATACCATTAAATACCTTAAAGACAGCCGCAAGTATTGGTATCGAATCTGTAAATATAACAGATGTTTCAATTGGATAAGCCAGTCTGTTGGTCATCCCAATCGGAAATCTCCATATATCCTTGCGATAAAACTCCCATCCAAGATAATGCTGTGATAAATCACCTCTTCCAAGCAGCCAGTCCACATAAAAGGGGTTTAAAATTTTCACACCATAAATTATTATAAATGCAACAATCCCAATCAGGAAACCGATTATAGGATAAATTGTTTTACTCCTTTTATCGTAAAAATGTAACATTGTGTTTCTCCATTTTGTATACTGATCGCATGATATCAAGTTCACAGCTTTTGCTATATCTCATGTTTTAATCATAACGAAAGTATTGCAGACAAGCCTTCCAGCCGAGCCAATCAATATGCTGTAATAATATTCAATTCCATCTCCAATTCCACGAACATTCATCCTGGTCTGTCCAGTGATATGATATCCTACAATCAGAACCATACATAAGATACGCAACAATTCAAAGTTGCTTTGACGCTTTTCACTCATCAAACAAGTTCTCGTTTTCATAGTAAATCGAATTGACAGTTGCACCATTTAGTATCATTTCGTATCCAACATCCTGCTCTGTCTGGACATCAACCAGATATCGCCTTTTTATCCTTCCGTCTGTCAGCTGCGTCACTTCGCCTTCAATATCCCAGTTTATTTCCATATCTTTCACGTTCTCACCCGCAAAAGTTATGATATATCTCCCTTCATGAAGTGGCAGCATTGTCTGTTCTCTGTCTACTTGTACAGCGCCAGCTGTTCTTTTTATTTCTATCTTATATAACTCTGTAAGAGTATCCTCCTTACGCCCTACTGATAAATCAATCTGTGTATTCTGAAGGCAGGTCGCTGTTACTGTCGCAATATTGTCCCCTTTGCTGTCGATCCTTATATCAGTGATATTTGCATTATCCAGCACTGCTAATAACAAATTTTCCTTTGCCGCCGTTGTAATTTCGATCCTGCTGGTTCCCACTGGCAAATCTAAATGATATACGATTGTATCGGTGAGTTCATATCCTATATCTGCCGTATCCATAACGACCCTAGTATCAAATCGAATATCATAGTCATACGTATATATCGTATCCGCGTTAGAATAGATATCAGTATAATCTCCTCTTATCTTTTCTATATTTTCCTGTGATATTGTCATCTCATTGTCTAAATCAGAGACTATAAAATTGAAATAGTTTCCACCATCCATATAAATGCTGTCACCTGTCCTATGCACCAGCTGCTCTTCTTCAATCCTGCCTGGGCAAAGAACGTACTCCGCATTCGCCGCTGCTGTCACCAGAGTTGATTTCCAATAGCTTGCCAATCCATACTTATAGGTTTCTTCCTTGTTTTTTAGAAAATCAAGCTCAACTGCACAGTAACTATTTGTTCTGTCTTCCCTTGGCAGTACTTCTGATGGTACATACCCTATACTCAGCAGGACCAACGCTGCCCCCAGGAATACATTGCTTGATAGATCATGATATACTATCACATCACTATAGCGCTCGTCCAGCCATCTAGCCAAAATCACTACCAACAAAAACCAACATACACTCGCATATCTGTTCATTGGCGCATCAGCAATATCATAATACCATATCATACCATTAAGCGTGTTGGCACCTAAGACCACTGTTGTACAGATTACAGTCAGTGCATCCAACAACTCAACATTTTTGATTCCTTTTTTGAATATGTCAATCCAGCGGCTAACTAATGCAACTAACGCCAGACAGCCCATCATGAACCTTACCAGCCAAAAAAACGAATTGATTTGAATTATTCCACCCCGAGCAGGAATATTCCACTGCTGGAACAGTGTGTGATAAAGAGAGGGTATCCCTTTACTAAACAGAGTTTCAACATCTATCCAGGTATAATAACTGGCTCCACCATAACCTTGAAACGCATCTATTAGCCCTGTAGAACGCCCAAAAAACTTTACAGCAATTACATCAACACACTTTAGCGCCCCTATTGCCATAACAATAACGAATACTACTGTATATAAATATTTGCGTGTACTCTGATCCTGAAAGAGGTAAAATGCAAAATAAACCATCAATGTAACAAACAAAAAAAGTATCAACAGCACCTTGTCACTCGTAAATGCCAAAGTATATAGGGAGACAAGGCCAACTACTAACAAAACCCACTTTTTACCAGTCTCCTTGTAACATTGCAGCGCCCATATCGCAAAAAGTGTGACAAAAGCCGCAACCATATGATATCTGTTCGTCGATGCAGATGGTATGAGAATAAATACCGCCAATGCAAGCAGCCACTTAGCGTCTTTTTTATGCATCGTCAACAGAAGCGTAAAAAAGACTGATATCCCATACCATACCGAAAGATATGCTAGACTGATAAAAGAACCGTTGCCTCCCACATTCATTAAATACGCAATCGCAGAGGAATAAAACCATGGATTTAAAAAATCTTTTATACCTAATTTAATACTCCCCAGCTCAAAAAAATTATACAGATATACATATGTTCCAGCATCATCAGAATTGCATTCGGCCTGCACAAAATGCAAATATGCTAAAAGTGCTGACAGTACAACCATGAGCCCTATCCTAGCGCAGTTCTTTTTCATTCACGTAAATCTCCTATCATCTAAGCAGAGCCTGTGTCTGCATCATTTTTTCATTGCGTTAAACACTTGTACAAATTTTATAAGCTCCTTTTTCACTTTGTCATTTATTCATAATTAACTTTGGAATTTTATACCAAACCAGATATCGATATCTTATCCACTGTTTACCACCTAAACTTTTGGTGAATCTAATGTATCCTACACTTTTTTTCATATACTGCCAATAAGGTTTTAACAATGATACATCCATGCCCGATTCTTTCATGCGATTATAGCACCAGAAAAATGTTTCCTGATATAATGCAAATACAATTTCCACATAGCGTTGCTTTTTTAATTTATGAAAATATACAAGTTGTTCTGCAAATGCATCCATTCCTTCAAAGTGTGATGTATCAAATTTATATCTTCCAAAGGAATTTGGATCATTTCTCCAATAGTGAAGTACTATTGGCACAAAGGTAGTCTTTTTTGATTTTTCATACAGTTTCCATGTGGTCCATGTATCATCATGCCTACTCTTTTTGGGATAATTGATACCATTATATAACACACTTTTACATATTTTACACCACGGTACGGTCAATATCATGGAATATTTTTCAATAAAACCATCATCATACAAATGTTTATCAGACAATACTTCAATGCCATTTAAAAAACTGTCAGAAATCTCCTCATCATACAGTCTCTCCCCTATTTCAAACGCTCTATACCACCCAACACATATGTCAGCATCCTTTTCGTACGCTGCTGCAAGCAGTATCTCTATCTGCCTTTTATGCAATATGTCATCATTGTCAGACATAACAATCCATTGTCCTTTAGCAGCATTTAATCCAGCATTTCTGGCATCTCCATTCCCTCCATTCTCCTTATGAATAACTCGCACTCTATCGTCACTTTTTTCGTACTCATCACATATAATGCCGCTGTTATCTGTCGATCCATCATCAACAAGAATGATATCCAAATTTTTATATGTTTGATTAAGTATACTGTCTATACAGTCCCTAAGATATTTTTCAGAATTATACACTGGTACAATAACACTAACCAAATCACCTTCCATTCTCGTCCCCCTAGCCATTTCTTACTCATCTGCCTTGATTCAAAAGTTCCTGAACCTATTTTTTTATATTTTAATTTCTTGTTCCCCATATAATTACTTTATTCCCTTCCGCTGACAGCGGCGTCTCCTCCAAAATCCTGCTTTGCGGTATCATTGATAAAATTTCCTCCAAAGAATAACCATCTAACTGAGTATGACTTAATTCATTCCATGTAATAAGACCTTTCTTTGCATTTTTTATGATCAAATTCAAATAGATATCTTGAACATCCCTGCAAAGTTCAGAAAAAGCATAATTGCTGATCAACATTTCAGGAGTGATTGCACTATTCAATGTCGTTCCATCTATAAAATGATATTGTCTCATTTCTTTCTCCGTGAAAAAATAAGAAAGATATTTTTTTGCTATTCCCAATGCTTGTGGAATATCAACTAAATTATATGATTTTATATTGTTAAATTTACGCAAAATTCTGCTTTGCCCGCCATAACCGATCCCTATTTCAGCAACATCTTCAATTTCTCCAAAAAGTTCTTTAATATCCAACATAATTTTGGTATATCGCATTGTTGCTGGTGTTACTGCCTTATCTAATCCATCATAATAATAAGTTTCTGCCCCACCGATTAAATCATTTTTCCAACATTCCTCTAACATCTCTACTGAAACATTTTTCTTTTGAATGATCTCCCAGCACCCAGCACCGATATCATATCCAACATCTTCTACAATGTCTCTATATACCTTATAATGCCTAAAATTTGCAAAAACCTTATCATTTTTGACTGCCAATTCACAGAAAGGTGTATATCCGTACTGGCTGCTATCAGAAATGCTTGTCCGCCTTTTTTTATACTCTATATCACTTATATTCAGATTATTTTCCAATTTTCTCTGTATTATTTGATATTTCTTTCTTTTAATCTTATTTTTAATGGTCATCTTATTTATCTCCTATACTTCTTTCCGTTCTTCAGTCAAACATGATCCACAATATCATGTTCTTTTCAAGTATATCATACCCAAAATACAAAGTCTATAAAAATAAAATGTGGGACATGTGGGAGGAACAAACGCATGAAAGGAAGTATCATTCTTCTATACTCTTCCAGTTCTTCCCGGAGTAAAATCTGTTAGGACTGTAATCCATCGTCTCCTCTAATCGCTTTATCTCATCCATAACAGATTGGTAATAATTAGAAATGCAGATTGTACCCGCCAGGTAAAATAGCGGCTTAGTTACTCCATCCGTTGATAAACCTGCTATTCCGCCAAAAATAATGGAATACACAAACACTGTACAAGCCGGAGAAATAATCAGCCACGCTGGCCCTAAGATTGTCTGTTTATTTGATTGGTGTTAGTCAATAAGTGTGTTGGCGCAATATACAAAAACTGATATTACTGTATTCGTAATTGCCAGAAATATACAGACCAACACAGATGTTGACTATCACCATTTGATTTTTATCTATGTCATATTTTCTCTTCAAACTTTTATCCTGACACTTCATTCTAAATCGCTTCTATCAGTGAGCAAAGCGATTCAATAATTTTATCCCATTGATAGTTTTCATCCACATATTGTTTTGCATTACAACACATCATTTTTGATTCTATTTCATGTGTCAAAAGATAATTAACTCAAACTTCCCATATCAAAAATAGGATTCGCACCTTGAAAAATCAATACTTTAGTCCACAAAATACCCTTATGCGGCTGTCTCTCTCCGTTCCAATGCATCCTGCATATATTTTGGGAGACGCTGAACAAAGCTGGCTGTGAATTCCTCCAGCTGGGCTTCTGTGATATGAAAATACTCCATCACAGTATCAATCAGTGCGTCTATGATGATGCACATGGAACGGCTGAACGTGATATCCTCCATTTCATCCAGCAGGCAGAAACAGAGTTCGCATATCGTCTTGTCATCCTCATTTTCTCGTTGCGCCACCGACAGCATCATATAACGGGTAAATACAATGGCGACATGGGCGCCCATGGCATCATAAGAAATCCCGCGGTATTCCTTCACAAGTCTCAGATAGGATTTGCAGGCTTTGAAAAAGACCTCAATGTCCCATCTTTTTCCATAAATGCGGATAATCTCTTCCTCCGAAATGGAAACGTCCGTACTCACCAGTACCAGCCACTCCTTCCATTTGCTCTTATTGCGGACGAATACCAGCTTTGCAGGGATGCTTTCCCCATCCTTTTCGATCTCCACAAGTACGGATAGAAGATACCGGGAACGTCCTCTGCGTTTCCTGCTGCGGCAGTAGATCTCTTTGACGTTGAGCTTTTCACCCTGGTATCTGTATTTTGTCTTGCTTTTTTTCATCATGGCTATGGTGTCAAGATGCTCCTGCTTTTTCAGTTCCAGTATAGTCTTAGGCGCTGAAAACCAGCTGTCGAACAGGACATATTTTGCTGTGATGCCCGCATGCTGCGCGGAATGGATCAGCTCCACCATGACATCCGTGGCTTTGCGCCGCGACTGGAGGCGTCTTCTTCCCGCAAGAGAGCGGCCGTCATACTGCTTTCCACCGCAGATCAGGTTCTTGTCCTCTGCTGCTGAAAGCAGGCTGTAGCTGACCGGGATGAAGGAGTTCCCGTCCGACCATCCCAAAGTGAGCATACGGAATCCGGATCTGTATTTCATGGAACAGTGGTCGAAAACCCTGGCAAGCATCTCCACCTTTTTGGAACGGGACCGGTCAAACAGACTGTCATCAACGATAAATACATCTTTTCGTTTTTCATCAGTCAGTGGCTTCATGAAGCTGCAGATGATTTCGGCAGAAAGCAGCATCGTGAAGCGCTGCCAGTTGATCCTTGCATCGTTCAGGAAACGATAGATGGTATTTTTTGAGAATGCCCCTTCAAATGTGCCGGTCTTCATCTGCATATAGATGCTCCTGTCGTAAAACATCATGCAGAAGAGATACCGGAAGATATCTATGACTGGGATGCCTTTTTCCTTCCCGGCATTACATTTGAAAAGCAGGCATCCGATGTGAAATCTTTTCATAAATTTTATATTAAAATTTTATGCGTCACTGCTGTCAACTATTTTTATCTGCACCCCATTTTAAAAAGTTAGGTTATACGATTATGACGCTGTAAGCCTTTGTTTCCAGTACTTTCAGGACATATTGCCTTGTAACTTGTAAACTTACGCTAGAAACTATACTATCTTCCTATTATCTGAACATATATTCATATTCCTGATGCATTAAATCTCTTTTTCTATACCTTCATAAAGTCTGCCAATCATACAACATATCTTTTTGTATATATTAGCTGTATATACAAGCCTCTCAAAACATACCTTCCTGATATTCTCTACTATAATAGACACCGTAAATATTATTATGATTACAAGGAAAATGTACCACACAAAATTTATCTTTCCAACATATTCATTTACTGAAAAAATTCCATTCCAAAGAGTTGGATAAAAGCACGGGGTTTGGTGTATTACATACACTGCAAAAGTGCTCTCTCCAATAATATTAATTATCCTGCTGTTAGCAATATTTATGTTTTGGAAGAAATAGAAAACAAATACAGATATTGCAAATGAAAAAAAATTCTCATAATGGGTAAGATAATATGAAGCTAGTCCTGCAAACCCAAACTCCATTAGCAACACGTAAATTATTGCACATATTGCATAAATACTTAATGCTGTCCAAAAGCATATATACTTTTTCTGCATCCATACTCGCGGATGCCTTTTGAAATAAGCTATGAACAAATACAAATACAAAAACCAAATCAATTCGCTGAACGCAGGTGTTGTATGCTCTATTGGAAACATGGTAGCACAAACAAAAATTAGCCCGCCAAAAATTATCATTAGTTTTCTACATACCAGTTCCGAACGTTGAACTAGCACATTCAAAAATGGGGCAAGAAGCAACATACAAAGGTATTCTGCTGCAAACCAAACTGGTCTACCCATAATTGGCAAAAATGCTTGAACAAGTGTAACAATATTTGCCTCAGGAATTCTCAATCCCAAACATACCATCGTAATACCTGCTGAATAAAAAACACCTGCAACCACAAATTTACAACTCTTTGTGGCTTAAATTTCAAATCACACAAAAACCATGCACCAATCATTACAAAGCAATTACAGGACAATCGTCCGCCATACCCTACAAATACCAAAAATAAATATGAAATTCCATCCATAATTTCCAATTTTCCTGCATCAGTCTGTGTATATATGTGAAACATTAGAATAGATATCATACACACAATTCTTAGCAGCTCAAAGTTTGACTGCCGAACCTTTATTCTTTTTATTTCACTCATGTTAACGACAATACCTTTCTTTGGTTTATTTACTTTTAATAAAATAATCACATGTCACATTCAATTCAAAAAAACCCAAAATATATATCAAATTTATAATCCGCCTTTCTGCAAAAGGCACCGATGGGGGGGTATGAAACCTTATTTCGAGCTTCCGCTTTTCAATTTTTTGTGATATAATTTTTCTACCTCAAAATATAAATATGGCATCCCGACATCAATATCAGATGCCCCCATCCGTTTGGTTTTGATGTGCAGGTGCGCCAAAGTAGTCTTAAAGTGGGAATATTGATATTCAAGGCTCGCTATGCGAGTCTATTTGTGTTACTACCCCCTAAAAATGGCTGATTTTGTTTGTTTCAAACTTATCACAATACAACTAATTGACGTAACTTTTTTACCAACCTTATCTTTCAAGTTCTGAGTTATACTATTGTTCAAAATTCCAAGTGTGGCAGCACTACAAACTATAATAAATATAGAACCCGGGAATTTGATCATTATTCCATGCGTTCACCCAATCAAGCATTCCTTTCCCCGGAACGCAAACCCATACTTTCTGATGCGTTCTGGCGCAAAACCTTCTTTGACCAGTTCTGTCTCATAATGCCTCTCCTCGATCTGTGCGAGGGCGTTCGCAAGTGTTTCTTCCAAATCTTTTTCTTTTCTCGGCCTGTGTACCTTGAATTCTATGATATAGGCACAGCCGCGCTCTTTATCGACAGGTTTCAGCAAAATGTCGTAGCGTCCAAATCCGCTTTCCCTGTTGGATTTGATCGTGTACTGCCCGGACAGATCCACAATCATGCCAAGCACAAATCCATGGTAGAAACGCTCCGGTGCATCCTTTGATGATACCCCCTTTGCCGTGTCGAAGCTGGAGAAGCTCCCGAGTGCAATGTCATTCATAAATTCGTTCATGGAATCCACGTCATCAGCCAGCATTGCTTTGATAAAATCATTGTACGGGATTCTGGAATTGTTTTTAAACCAGCTGTTTACCATGTTCTCAAACAGAATGGACACCTCCAGGTTCGTTAGCGTCAGTGTGTACACCATGTCCTTACGCTCTCCTACTGTCTCCACTTTGAGAACCTTTAAGTACCCTGTTGCAAGCAGCAGGCTCCAGACTGCATTTTCGCTGTCGCCAAGCTGGTTAAACACGATCTGCTCATCGATCACGGCCGTAAAGCAGCCGCCTTTTATGAGTGTCTCCATTGTCTCCTTGATTTCTGCCTTGCCTGTCTGCAGCAGGGAATTAACCAGACCGTTTGAACTTGTATTCGTCCAGTATGCCTTGTACTTCCTTTCCTCGATAAACGAAGTGATGGACCATGGATTGTAGATGTCTGTGTACTTGCCGAATGTAAATCCATCATACCACCGCTTTACGTCCTTTTTCTCGCTGTCCAGTCCCATTTCATCCAGTGCATGGAACACCTCTTCCTCTGTAAAACCAAATGCTGTCGCATAAACATCTGATGTCGTCGTAACCACCTTCAGATTATTCAGATCAGAAAAAATACTCTCTTTCGATATCCTGGTAATCCCTGTGATGATTCCCCGGTACAGGTGCAGATTCGACTTGAATGTCCTGTCAAAAAAGCTCCTGAAAAATCTTACCGCTTCCTCCCAGTAACCGCCCAGCCACGCCTCCTGCATCGGAGTATCATATTCATCGAGGAGAATGATCACTTCTTTTCCATAATAGCGGTGCATAAACTTTGCCATCTGATGAACCGTGCCTGCGACCACTTTGTCCTCAATTCCAGCTTTTATATTTTCATAGTACTCTTTCTCATTCTGATTCAGCACATCTCCCTTGAGCAGATATGTATTCTCATTATACAGATCTGCAATCGTTTCCGTCATTTTGTACTTCATGTCATCGAAGTTTACTGCCTTGATGCTCGCAAAACTCAAAAAGATCACGGGAAAGGTTCCCTGAAGCTGCCGATAGCTCTCATGTTCCCATATGGAGAGACCTTCAAACAGATCTCCCCTGCCTGCATACTGATTCGAAAAAAAGCACTCCATCATACTCATGTTCAGTGTTTTGCCAAACCTGCGCGGGCGTGTAATCAGCGTCACATCCGACCGGTTCTCCCACCACTCTTTGATGAAACTTGTCTTATCAACGTAAAAGGAGGCCTGCTCTCTGATTCTGTCAAACCGCTGCACACCGATATTTACGACTGTGCCACCACCCATAGATACACCTCCCTGCAAGCATACACTGTTTTAATCTGCACCAGAAACATCCCTCATCATGACAGGCCACTATATAGAACCCAAGAATTTGATCATTATTCCATGCGTTCACCCAATCAAGCATTCCTTTCCCCGGAACGCAAACCCATACTTTCTGATGCGTTCTGGCGCAAAACCTTCTTTGACCAGTTCTGTCTCATAATGCCTCTCCTCGATCTGTGCGAGGGCGTTCGCAAGTGTTTCTTCCAAATCTTTTTCTTTTCTCGGCCTGTGTACCTTGAATTCTATGATATAGGCACAGCCGCGCTCTTTATCGACAGGTTTCAGCAAAATGTCGTAGCGTCCAAATCCGCTTTCCCTGTTGGATTTGATCGTGTACTGCCCGGACAGATCCACAATCATGCCAAGCACAAATCCATGGTAGAAACGCTCCGGTGCATCCTTTGATGATACCCCCTTTGCCGTGTCGAAGCTGGAGAAGCTCCCGAGTGCAATGTCATTCATAAATTCGTTCATGGAATCCACGTCATCAGCCAGCATTGCTTTGATAAAATCATTGTACGGGATTCTGGAATTGTTTTTAAACCAGCTGTTTACCATGTTCTCAAACAGAATGGACACCTCCAGGTTCGTTAGCGTCAGTGTGTACACCATGTCCTTACGCTCTCCTACTGTCTCCACTTTGAGAACCTTTAAGTACCCTGTTGCAAGCAGCAGGCTCCAGACTGCATTTTCGCTGTCGCCAAGCTGGTTAAACACGATCTGCTCATCGATCACGGCCGTAAAGCAGCCGCCTTTTATGAGTGTCTCCATTGTCTCCTTGATTTCTGCCTTGCCTGTCTGCAGCAGGGAATTAACCAGACCGTTTGAACTTGTATTCGTCCAGTATGCCTTGTACTTCCTTTCCTCGATAAACGAAGTGATGGACCATGGATTGTAGATGTCTGTGTACTTGCCGAATGTAAATCCATCATACCACCGCTTTACGTCCTTTTTCTCGCTGTCCAGTCCCATTTCATCCAGTGCATGGAACACCTCTTCCTCTGTAAAACCAAATGCTGTCGCATAAACATCTGATGTCGTCGTAACCACCTTCAGATTATTCAGATCAGAAAAAATACTCTCTTTCGATATCCTGGTAATCCCTGTGATGATTCCCCGGTACAGGTGCAGATTCGACTTGAATGTCCTGTCAAAAAAGCTCCTGAAAAATCTTACCGCTTCCTCCCAGTAACCGCCCAGCCACGCCTCCTGCATCGGAGTATCATATTCATCGAGGAGAATGATCACTTCTTTTCCATAATAGCGGTGCATAAACTTTGCCATCTGATGAACCGTGCCTGCGACCACTTTGTCCTCAATTCCAGCTTTTATATTTTCATAGTACTCTTTCTCATTCTGATTCAGCACATCTCCCTTGAGCAGATATGTATTCTCATTATACAGATCTGCAATCGTTTCCGTCATTTTGTACTTCATGTCATCGAAGTTTACTGCCTTGATGCTCGCAAAACTCAAAAAGATCACGGGAAAGGTTCCCTGAAGCTGCCGATAGCTCTCATGTTCCCATATGGAGAGACCTTCAAACAGATCTCCCCTGCCTGCATACTGATTCGAAAAAAAGCACTCCATCATACTCATGTTCAGTGTTTTGCCAAACCTGCGCGGGCGTGTAATCAGCGTCACATCCGACCGGTTCTCCCACCACTCTTTGATGAAACTTGTCTTATCAACGTAAAAGGAGGCCTGCTCTCTGATTCTGTCAAACCGCTGCACACCGATATTTACGACTGTGCCACCACCCATAGATACCCCCCCAATGCGCATCGCTGTAAACTATTTCTGGTCTACTCTTAAAGATGGGCAATATTCTTTTCCAAGTATATCATACCCAAAATGCAAAGTCCATAATAAAACAAATGATAATTTCTCACGAATTATACTTCGTGTTACTGTTCACTCCGCCGGATTCACATGCACCATGATATGTTTCACCTTAGCAAACTTCCCCTCAATCGAGTCATGCACGCGCTCGGCGATGCTATGGGCTTCGCGGAGTGTCTCATCTCCATCGGCCCTGATCTCGATATCCACATAGATCTTGTTGCCAAACACTCTTGTGCGAAGCAAGTCGACTCCGAGTACGCCTTCCTGCGCCAGTGCACAGTCTTTCAATTCGTTTTCTGTCTCCTCATCACATGCCTTGTCGACCATCTTGTCGACGGCGTCTTTGAAGATTTCATATGCCGCCTTCGCGATAAAGAAGCAAATGCACAGACTCGCGGCAGCATCACAGATTGGGAATCCGAGTCTTGCGCCTGCGATGCCGACGAGGGCTCCCACCGACGAGAGCGCGTCGGAGCGGTGGTGCCAGGCATCTGCCATCAGTGCACCAGAATCAATTTTCTTTGCGTTGGCTCTTGTATACCAGTACATGCCCTCCTTTACTGCAATCGAAATAATCGCTGCCACTAGTGCCAGAAATCCGGGTGTCGCGAGATTTGTATAGTCTCCTGACAGGATTTTGCCGACTGCGCCGTAGCCGATTCCCAATCCTGTCACTGCCAAAATCGTTGCAAGCACAATCGCCGCCACGCATTCCATGCGCTCATGTCCATATGGGTGTTCCTTGTCAGATTTTTTGCTGGATATCCTGATGCCGACAATGACCACAACGGTGCTAAAGACATCGGATGCAGAGTGTACCGCATCGCTGATCATCGCCCCTGAGTGGGCAAGGATTCCAGACAAAAGTTTAAAGATTGACAAGGCAGCATTTGCTGCAATACTCACAAAAGAAACTTTCATCGCCGTTTTCTCAAAATCATTTTTCATAAATTGTCCCGCCTTTCCAAAGAATCAATTTCAGAGATTATTCCATTTTCCAAAACTGACCTCTCTATGGCACCTGCAGTTAGGATATACTGATACGAATCGAATTATTATGATTGTGGGAGCTTTTGAGAGAATTTGAGAAAAGAAAAACACCCACGTATCAGTATTAGCAACTACTGTCCCGCGGATGTGATTTGGATATGTTCTGTAATAACAAATGCAGCTTGCACAGGGTATTTGTGAACAGTTCCTTATCCACTGTCGCATATGCGACCCGGCTCCAAGGGTATTTCACCCCGGCCTGCTCAGTTTGTACTGTAGATTGTATGCAGTGCAAAGAGTTTCCTATTTGGGTTATATTTTTATTACTATATCACATATTTTTACCTATTTCAAGCGCTTCTGTGACTACTCTTAGTTAGGGACCCTAAACAAGTGATTGTTCCCGCTTATCTGATTTTGACTCCTGGAGGCATTTGCCCTGTGAAACGAATAAAAATGCACCAGTTTTCAGGCTGATGCATTTTTATTCCTTTGTGTCTATATTCCTGTCTCATTTATGCGATGTCTTTGCCACAAGTTATTTCTGAACAGTTCCCCGCTTCTTTTTCTGTATTATATCATGATCCTCGAGCAGCTTCTCGACCACAGTGCCCTTAATTGCCTTTAACAAAGGTAATTTCAGGGCGTTGAGCGGGCCCGGCAGCTCGATGTCAAGCGGTGATTTGCCGTCCATCAGTTTGACTGTGCTGTCGAGAAGCTCGCGGATATCATATACGCTGCCCCATACTTCCGGCACGCCGCGGTCCACCTTCAAAAGACCATATACCGCCTCCATCGCTGTTCTCACAGAGTATTCTGTTGTGAATATGGTATCTCTCGGCGTCTCTGCAAACTGTCCAAGAAATGCAAAGTTGACACATCCATCTGGAATGACATCCGGTCTGTCACCCTTTCTTCTGGGCATAAAGAACGCTGTGATGTAAGGCATCATGGTCGGCACTGTCACCACCTCATCTTTGGCAAGCGCCGGAATATCCTCCACAGGAATTCCCATATGATACAGCCACTCCTGTGTAATCTCCTCGCCGGTACACTCCTTCATCGGCTTCTTTACATAATCGCCTTCCACGTCGGTGAAGAGACTGTATACCCAAATGCAGACTTCATCCTTTTTCTGCTCTTTGAACTGTCCCTGTCTGTTGATTGTCCAGCTCAGAAGCCACTTGGAATCCATACAGCTCACGATACCGCCGGTGACAACATTGCCGGTGCGCGGATCGCGTTTACAAATCTTCTGAATCTGGTCGATAATCTGCTGGTTGGATGTTGTGACTGTGGCAGATTCCCAGTTTGTCTTCCCGATGTCGGAGCAGAACTTCTCAGGATGTCCAAAGGATTCATCCTGCGCTGCAATATTCTTCCAGAGACTCCAGCATCCGCTTGTTCTCACCTCTGCGTCGCCTGTCGGCGCATGTGTGTGGTCACCGTAGATGGTTCCTTCTGTACAGCTTCCGTTTGTGACAAATACCAGATCATTCTCTGTGAGTGGTATCGTCGTCTCCTCGCCATCCACCTTGCACACAATCGTCTTTGCTATCTTCCTGCCATCATCTGTCTTCTCGAAAATGACATTTGTGACTTCTGTCCTGTACTGGAAAGTTACGCCTGCTGCCTCAAGGTACTTGATCATTGGCAGTATCAAGGACTCATACTGATTGTATTTCGTGAACTTCAATGCACTAAAATCAGGAAGTCCTCCTATATGGTGGATAAATCGCTGGAAGTAGAGCTTCATTTCAAGCGCACTGTGCCAGTTCTCAAACGCAAACATCGTCCGCCAATATAACCAGAAGGTTGAGTTGAATACTTCATCATCAAACACATCCTCGATGGTCTTGTCATACAAATCCTCATCCTTTGTCATAAAGAGCTTCATAATTTCCATACAGCCTTTTTGGCTTAGGTTGAACTTGCCGTCTGTATGCGCATCCTCTCCCTGCTTCACTGTCGCACGGCAAAGAGAATAGTTTGGATCCTTCTTGTTCAGCCAGTAGTACTCATCCAGAACCGATACCCCTGGCGTCTCTATGGAAGGAATGCTCCGGAACAGATCCCACAGGCACTCGAAATGGTTCTCCATCTCGCGTCCGCCGCGCATCACATAGCCTCTGGAAGGATCAAAGATTCCATCACAGGCACCACCGGGCAAATCCATTGCCTCCAGCACATGAATGTGTTCCCCCTTCATCTGTCCATCTCTTACCAGGAAACATGCCGCTGCAAGGGCGCCCAATCCGCTGCCCACAATATATGCTGATTTGTCGTCGACACCTTCTGGTTTCAGAGGGCGGGCAAAGGCTTCATAGTTTCCATTGCTGTAATAGATTCCCTTGCTGTTTCTCTCGAAACGTCCACGCTCTGTGTTTCGGAAATTGTTTACTTTCTCGGCGACCTCCTTCCTGTGTGCGTCCTTTCTGTTTTTTGATGCGATCACTGTCGCTCCTGCCGCGACTGCTGCCGCTGCAGCGACTCCGATTTTTACATGATTTTTATTAGCCATTTGTTCTCCTTTCCTGATGAATTCCTTCTGATTCATCTGCCGATTCTGTCTGATAAGGTTAGTATATCACAAAATGACTAACGGTCAATTCCTTTGGCAGCTAATTAATTCTTTTTTCAGAAAGATAAGATTTTCGTAAGATTTATAGAATACCCGTATCCTGCATATATGCAATATCCTGTATGATTTCCAGGCAGTCTGTCCTGCGCAGTTGTGATTCCTGCCCGCCTGCGCAATCCAGGAGAACAGTGTTCTCCATAGCTTCCTGTCCGATTAGGACCGTGTCCTCTCTGCTGCCCAGCGGCAGTGTTTTTTTACCGCCGGCACATATTTCCGGTCTGCTGATTTTTTCTGTCAATGTATGTCCTGATTTTCCTGCCTCTGTTTCACTTGCAGCCACTGTTTTCTTCCGCCTCTTCCGGCTCGCAAAAGATCTCCCTGACACCATCTGCCAACATTTTGCGATATCCAGCACGACAAACATTACAGCAGCCGACACCGCAAGTGCGCCTGATACTGCAAACAGCAGATATGACACTGTTGTCATATGTTCGATGCTCATGCCCATCACATTCACGCCTGTTCTGACCTCCATACCTCTGATATCATTTGTTTTCCCCTTCCTTGTAAGTTGACCGCACCATCTTGTATGCCCCGTCGATAATCCAGCGGATTGCCTCAATCTCCTGCTGTGTGGCACTCGCCGCCCCCTGCTCCATCTGCCGCATCGATTCCTCAAGCTCCTCCAGCATAACGATAATCTCGTCACCTGTCACGCCGTCCTCCCGAAAATACTTCACATACTCGACAACACGTGTCGCAATCTCCCGATAGATGCGCAAGGTGATGAGTTCCCTGTCAGGTGCGGCGTCGTTCAGCACTTTTAGCTCTGCCAGACTTCGCCAGTATGCTCCGTACATCCCAGCATCTGTACCGTCAATCTGCGATGCAATCACCTTCTTATAAAAAGTTCCAATCTCCACATACAACTTACATCGTCTGCATTCTGCCTCCCTGGAAGCATCCTGCGCATAGTAGTCCAGCGCTGTCTGGAACCAGCTGACCGCCCTCGACGGCCGATTTTCCTCATGCACATAGTAATACCAGTACGCATTGCCCATCTCATAGCAAAAGTCTGCGTATGCGGCAGCGTTCTTTTTCTGAAAATTCTGCAAATACTTGTGTGCGCTGATGTTTAGCCGCAGAAAAAGCTCCTCCTCGGCATCGCTGAACACACCATCCTCGACAGCCTTCACATAAAATCCATGATACGCCTCTGGTCTGCCCTCATCGACAGCTATCGCATCCAGATACAGTGCACACGCCTCCACGGAATCCGCCGAAATCTCTGCCAGATGCATCAGGTCCTCATATTCGCTTCCCTGCTTTCTGTCTGCTGCCACAGCAAATCCCATCCCGCTGACCATGCAGGCGAAGGAAAGCCCTATGACTGCCCCGAATAATCGCAGTCTGCTGCGGTATCTGCGCTGCGCCTGTATTTCCAGATCTTTATAGTGTTCGAGGTCATATCGAAGCTCCTTGACAGTCTGATACCGATCCGCCGGATTTTTCTGAGTGCACTTTTGTATGATGCGTTCCAGTCCGGTGGACAGTGACGAATTCCACTTTGTAATCGGATACATCTCGTAAGGGGGCTCTGACGGATTGTGTCCGGTGACCAGATGATACAACGTCGCCCCAAGGCAATAAATATCGGTGCGGGAATCTGTCTGTCCCATGCCGCCAAACTGCTCTGGGGCTGCATATCCGTTGGTTCCCAGGCAAACCGTGTCCGCCACGTTCTTTTCCTTAAACTCCCGCGCCGTGCCAAAGTCAATCAAAACGACACTCCCCTCAGACTTGAGCATAATATTGGAAGGCTTCATGTCGCGATAGATAATCGGCACTGGCCTTGTGTGCAGGTAATCCAGCACATCACACAGCTGTAACGCCCACGCAGCCACTTTTTCCTGCGGCTGTGCGCCCTCCTCTGTCAGAAGCCTCTCCAGCGTGTTTCCTTCAATATAATCCATAACAATTAGGAAATTTTCATCAGAATCGATGACATCTACGATACTTGGAAGATTTGGATGTTTCAGTTTCTTTAGCAGGTCTGTCTCTATGATGAGACTCTGCCGCAGCAGGTTGAAATCCCTGTTCAGGGATTTCCGTACCTCTTTGACCGCCCATGGCTTGTTTGCCCTTTCATTGATGGCAAGGTATACATTGCTCATACCACCATGGCCGATTTCGTTCAATATCTTATATTTTCCGTCAATGACGGATCCTATTTTTAACATACGTCTTTTCCTATTCTATTGCATTTGTCGCTTTGAGCAAAATGGCAGATATGTTGTCGCGCTCGCCTCGCGCCTTGATATTTTCCATTACATACCGGAGCCGTCCGTTCATAAAATGAGAATTGTTCAGCCGGTTTTCCACATACCACTCCATTCCATCAAATGCCGTGTGGCAATAGTCATAGAGTTCAACCTCCGTCAGCTTATGCCGAAACCCGTCAGAGCACACCAGAAACGTGTCATCATCATAAAAATCTCCCATCAGGAAATCAGGTTTCACACTGCTCACCGTGCCAATGCACTGCAGCAAAACATTCCTGCGCGCATCTGTCTGCGCCTGCTCTGGCGTCATGTGCCCAAGCGCCACTTCCCTCGCCACATAGGTCTGGTCTGAAGTCAGCTGTTCCATGCCGTTTCCCATCACATAAACACGGCAGTCGCCCACATGGGAGATATAATAGCGCCCCTCCAGCAAAAGCATTGCTGTGAGTGTCGTCCCCATCGCAGCCTGCTGTCCCTTACTGTAATCCATGATTTTGGTATTACAATCATTCGCAAGCTGATACCAGACCTGCTCTAATATCTCCTCCGAAAATCCCTTTGCCAAAAGCCGCGGCAGTTCCTTTAAAAACCACTGCTCATACGCACGCACCACCGTAGTGCTTGCCACCTCACCCTGCTCTAAGCCTCCCATGCCATCACACATCACTGCAAAGGCAGCCTCGCCACAGATTGTATTTGCCACCTTCACTGTCAGACTATCCTGATTGATCTCTTTTGTCGTCCCCGCATCTGTGTGTGCTGCCACTGTATAATGCCATCTCATATGCTCTGCTCCTACTTCAACCTAAATTCAAATACTTCATTCGCAAGCTGCATCAGACAGCCGTGATCAAGCTTCTTGTATTCGTCAACAGCAAGTTTTTTTCCGTTTACAAAAGTATGATTTAACGAACCCTTATCAACCAGATAATAACCATCCTGCTTTCTCACAATATCCGCATGGTTTCTGCTCACTGCCGGATTGTCTTTCATACAATAGTCCACACAGGAAGCATCCTTTCCAAGCTTAAACGGATTGCGGTTAATGACAATTTTTTCCTTGGTGCGCTTTCTCACAATATATGGCACCGCCTCTTTTTCAGAAGTCTCTGCGCTGTCGTTAAGCTTTGCATGTTCCCCCTCATTTTTCTGCTGATTAGCCAGTTCCTCCGTGCTGTCATTTGACTCCTGCGGTTCCTGGCAAATATCTGCAACGGTCAAAATGTGTAAGGCTTCTTCCGATATCCCGTCAATCAGCACACTGCACAGTCCTCGGATCTCCTCAAGGCACCGCCTGCTGTCCTTAGGCGCAACGTCTTTTAGCGGAATATATGGAATGAGCACTTTATTCTCTGCCTCATTGATATATATTTCCCTTGGATTTAACATTAATTTATCTGCGGAGAGCATATACTCCTCCAGGCTGAGCGCAGTTGTGAGCATGTCCGCAAAATATCTGAGCAGCTGCTCTTTATCCTTCGAAGTATTGTTGTCCTGAATATATTCATACAGACTTTTCATCCCGGTAATGCGCAGCTTCAACTTGTTATCGCGATACTCTGTCTGGAACATTCCTTTGATTTGGTTTCCAGTCAGCATACGGATCGCGAGTCTGTCGACCTGCTCTTCTTCGATATGATAGATCCTGTAGGTCTCTCCCTCCGCTGTCACTGTTTCCGCCTTCAGATTATAATGGTCTGCTGGTGCCTGCTTTACAGCCTTTTGCTGCTCCACTGTCTCCACGGCCTTCGTGGCTGAAACTCTTCTCTCTCCGCACAGCTTCAGCATTCGCCTGTAGATCTTCTCCATGCTCTGGTATTTATTGATATACTGCTCACTGGTTTCCTCTTTTTCCGTGAGATACCCGATTGCGATCTCTTCCGGGAAGAGCGCCTCATCCACCGCCACATCATCACCGAAGAACAGCGCATTGCACTGCATATCCTTCGTATCAAAGTCATCCAGACCATTCATAGCATTAATTTCAAAGCTTTCGCTATGGTGTTCTTCCAGGAAAAGGATCAGCCGTTCCAGATAGGCCTTATCCTTGTCCAGTATTGCTATTTTGTACATACTACCAACACCTTTCTCTTGTCGTATTAATAAAAGATATGACCACCGATCCGAATTCCCTCAAGTCCTGGTATCGGTGTCCTGAAATATACACACTGCCCTACGTTTGTCACGCCGCTCATCGCCTCGTCCGCCGCCCGATAGCAGCTTGCTGTCGCAGAGTCGTTTGCCAGAGCGAGTGCTAATCTGCCACTTGCAACTGGTGAAAATTGTTTATTTTGATAGACTACCCCCACAACCGTGTTGGGGTACACAGAACTGAGTACCCTGTTGATCACGACAGCGCCAACAGCAACCTGCCCCTCATAGGGTTCTCCTCCCGCCTCACAGTATATGATATTTGCCATCAGCTTGCGGTCCCCTTCCTCAAAGGTAACCTCTGATATATCACGCCATTTTGACTGTGCAGCCAGACGCGATTTTGCAAGTTCCTCTTCATACTGTTTCTGGAGTGCCGCAATATCCTGCTCCTGCTCGCTGATCATGGACTCGAGTACATCGATTGTAGCCTTTGCGTCTGCGATCTGACTGGTATAGCTGGCCACATTTGCCGAGGTCTGGTTGACAAGCTCCGTGACTCTGCTCTTTTCTGCCTCTGCCTCCGCCTTCAGATTATTCAATGCCACAAGCTCCTCATTCAGCCGCACCTGGGTTTCTTCTACATACCTGCGCGTATCCTGAAACTGCTGCAGCATCTTGCGGTCATACGCATGGACGCGGTCAATATAGTCACTTTTATTCAGAAAATCGGAAAAGCTCGTCGATGAAAACAAAATCTCCAGATATCCTTCCGTTCCGCCGCCCTCATACATCGACTTAATCCGAAGCTTCATATTTCGATACTGCTCATCCTGCATGCGAATCGCTTCCTCGAGTGCGGCCTCCGTCTGCGCAATCTCGGACTCCTTCGCCGTGATATCCGCCTCAATCCCCGCCAGGTTCATACTGACCTGTTCCAGTTCGTCATTGAGTGTGCTCAACTGCCCTAAGAGCGAGTTTTTTGTGATTTCCAATGACTGCTTTTTATCCTCGGTATCCTCCTTGGCATCTTCTGTCTTTTCCTTCTCAGCCTTTGCCCTCTGCAGTCTTTCCAGTGTCGTCTCAGCATATACAGGTCTTGACACACTCCCGGCAGACGCTACCGTCATCACTGCAGCAAGCAGCACTGCCACCGACCGTTTATATGACACTTTCATGAATTCCTCTTTCCCTTCACACTACTTTGTACCGAATATTCGATCCCCGGCATCGCCCAGACCCGGAACAATATATCCATGCGCATTCAATCCCTCATCGATCGCACCAATATAGATGTCCACATCCGGATGATCTTTTTTCATGCGATCCACGCCCTCCGGCGCAGCAATGATACACATGAAATGAATATTCTTACATCCCCTGTCCTTGAGCATCTGGATCGCCACAGTGGAAGAGCCGCCTGTAGCAAGCATCGGATCCACCACAAATACTTCTCTCTGACTGCAGTCGTCTGGAAGCTTACAGTAATACTCTACTGGCTCTAATGTCTCCGGGTCGCGGTACAGACCAATGTGGCCTACCTTCGCAGCCGGGATAAGCTGCAGCATGCCATCCACCATGCCAAGACCTGCGCGGAGGATCGGCACGACTGCAAGTTTTTTGCCCGCAAGCGTTTTTACTGTTGTCTTGCAGACGGGTGTCTCAATCTCCACATCCGCAAGCTTCAAATCTCTCGTAGCCTCGTAACATATCAGATTTGCAATCTCGCTGATTGCCTGTCTAAAATCTTTTGTTCCTGTCTCTTTCCGCCTGATCATACCAATCTTGTGCTGAATCAGCGGATGGTCCATCACTACAACCTTTGCCATGATGCTTATCCTCCTAGTTTTTTATTCTACACATTCCGCATGTTTTCGGCAGCGTTTCTCCTTATTTCATCGTCTCGTCTTCCAGTGCCTGGATCGCTGCCACCCGCCTGCAATGTTTTTCTTCCCCGGGAAATTCTGTATTCAGAAACGTTTCCACAATGCTGAGTGCAAGATTTGGCCCAACGATACCCGCTCCCAGTGCAAGTACATTGGCATTGTTGTGTTCTCTTGTCAGTCTCGCAGACACTGTGTCCGCGCACAGCGCACAGCGGATGCCCTTCACTTTATTTGCAGTGATTGAGATGCCGATTCCTGTCGTGCAGACCACAATCCCTCTCTCAAATTCCCCTGATGCAACTGCCCTCGCAACTGCCTGTCCAAACGCCGGGTAATCGCAGGACTCTTTTCCGTAACAGCCAAAATCTTTGTACTCTATATGATTTTCTGCAAAGTATTTTAAGATCTCCTGTTTCAATTCGTATCCGCCATGATCACATCCGATTGCTATCATGCTCCTACACCCTCCTCCAAATCATTCAAAATCTCTTGTTTCAACGCATCTCCACACCCTGATACACGTTCCTGGTGCTCCCATTTCCGGATGGTTTCCGAATCCCTGTTGGCATTATACGCGTATCACTTTATGCCCCGCTGCTTTTAGCAGGCGGTTCATGACTGCCTGTCCGAATCCATAATCCGTGAATGTCTCCGCAAACGACTCCGCGTAGATATAGGAAACATCCTCATCGTCAAATTCGCGCAAAAATGTGTAAAGCTGTCTTGCAATTGTCGTGGAATCGCTCTTGCTTCCCGCATTTTTGACACTGGCAGCATGGTACTCCGGCAACAGCTCTTCTGTGCCGATGATTCCCGTGCGCTTTCCTTCCGCCTCATGCAGCGCTGCCTGTTGATTAATGTAACGGACAACTTTCTGCGGCTCCCCTTCCACGATCACAAGCTCTCCCTTTGGCGCGTAATGACGATACTTCATGCCTGGTGCCTTCGGTGCCTGCGCAGAGCTGCTGTCATAAATGGTCACATCCATGTCTACCGCACCAACCACGCCGGACAACATCTTCTGCGTGATATAGCCGGGTCTTAAGATCATGGGAATTTCGCCTGTCACATCTACAATCGTGGACTCGAGCCCGATTTCCACGCCCTCCGCATCGATAATCATATCGATTCTGCCGTCCATATCCTGCACCACATGTTTTGCAAGTGTAGGACTTGGCTTACCGGAAAGATTCGCGCTCGGTGCCGCCACATACCCCCCAGCTTTTCTTATAAAAAGCCGGGCGAGCGGGTGACCTGGCATACGCACTGCCACCGTGTCAAGTCCCCCTGTTGTCTGATGTGGCACAATCGCCGCTCTCCTGAATATCATCGTAAGCGGCCCCGGCCAAAACGCATCTGCAAGCTTTTTTGCCGTTTGGGGGATCTCGCAGACAATCTGTTCCAAAGCTGCAATATCCGCAATGTGCACAATCAATGGATTGTCGCATGGCCTGCCCTTTGCCGCATATATTTTTCTGGAAGACTCTGGATTGAGGGCATCCCCTCCAAGGCCATACACGGTTTCCGTAGGAAATGCAACCAATCCGCCACGCCGGATGACGCAGCCTGCACATGCAAGCTTCTCCTCGACATCCTCACTGGAATCGTTCTTTCCTATGGTAACAATTTTGGTTTCCATCTTTAATAATTGCTCCATTTTCCTTTGTCCTATTTCAAGTCTTATTTATTTTAGCACACTTATGCTATTTTATAAAGCCATTTTTAAAAAATCAGCTATTTACTACCTGCATGATTCCCATATAGATTGCCCATGCCACTTTTTCCTGGTAATCATCCTGCGTCAGAAGCTGTGCCTCAGTGGGGTTGCTCATGAAGGCGCACTCCACAATCACAATCGGAACGGATGTCTTCTTAAGCAAATAATAACTGCCGTTATCCTTTGCCACGCGTTCCTTTTTCGGCTTCAACGTCCTGATCAGCTGTGCCTGCATAATCTCTGCGGCCTCTCTGCTCCTGACAGAATCTTTGTAATAAAACACCTGTACGCCGCTGACTGTGGAATCCGGGTAGCTGTTCTGATGAATGCTGACTGCAAGCGCTGGCTTAGCCTCCTCAATGATAGCAAGGCGGTTTTTCATATCGACAACTTTTTTGTTGGAATCTGATTCCTTGTACAATCCGTTATCGTCTGTTCTTGTCATGACCACATTGATGCCATTCTCCTTGAGATTGCGCTCAAGCTTCAGGGCAATTGAGAGATTGATATCCTTTTCCAGAGCATTGTTCACACCGATTTTGCCCGGATCAATTCCCCCATGCCCGGCATCCACTACGATTGTGATTTCGCTGCCATTTTTCTGAAATGCCTTTTTTGTATGCTCTTCTATCGTACTCACAAACTGTGCGGATTCCCTCGCTACCATAATCATGGCTAACACCAGTAACAGTGTCAGGATTTTTGTTGCTTTCTTGCTGCGTTCTGCGTTCATTCCACATACCTATCTCAAGATTTCGTTGCTATATTCTATGAAAAACCGCAGCACTTTATGAAACTATCCCTTTATTTTCCCTGCAAGGCAGTTGATGAAAAATACGACAATCTCGGCCGCGACGATCGTCGACCCGACTGGAGTTGAGAACAGAATTGACAGCCCGATTCCCACAAGCGCGCAGAAAACAGCTATGACTGCAGCATAGATTACTACCCCCTTAAAGTTCTGTATTATGCGCATTGCAGACAATGCCGGGAAGATCACAAGGGCCGATATCAAAAGAGAGCCCACCAGATTCATTGCAAGCACTATAATCACTGCTGTGACAATTGCTATGAGATTATTGTATGCGCCAGCTTTCAGACCTGTTGCCCGCGCAAAGTTTTCATCGAATGTGACTGCGAAGATACGGTTGTATAAAAAGATAAATATTGCCACCACAATCACTGACATGACCACGCACAGCCACACTTCAGCCTTTGTGAGTGTCAGAATCGACGTGGAGCCAAAGAGCGTGCTGCACACGTCCCCCGATATATTTGCCGATGTGGAAAACAGATTCATCACAAGATAGCCCACAGCAAGGGAACCGACAGAGAGCATGGCAATCGCCGCGTCACCGTGTATCTTTGGATTCTGTCCGGTCCTCAGGATCAGTATCGCCGCGAGAATTGTCACCGGCATTACCACAATGGACGTGTTGCCAAGATCAAACAGGGTTGCGACTGCCAGCGCCCCAAATGCCACGTGGGAAAGACCATCACCGATATAAGAAAACCGTTTCAGCACCAGTATCACGCCGAGAAGCGACGCGCACAGCGCAATCAGCGTCCCGACAATCAGGGCGTATCTCACAAAAGGGTAGGACAGATAAAATTGTAATAGTTGTATCATAATTGACTCCCTCCAAGTTCTTTCCAGAAATCACTTCGCATATATTCCTTCGTCGTCCCGATAAACGACTCCTCTTTTTCCACATGCAGAATATGGCTTGCGTATTCTGCTGCGGCGTGTATATCGTGAGATACCATAATAATTGTCAGCCCCTCCTGATTCAACTCCCTGATCAGCTGGTAAAATTCTGCCGTCACTTTGGGATCCAAACCTGTCACCGGCTCATCGAGCACCAGAAGTTTTGATGACGCACACAGAGCCCGCGCCAGAAGCACACGCTGCTGCTGCCCCCCCGAAAGGTTTCGATAACACTCCTTTCTCAGATTCCAGATATCCATGCGTTTCATATTTTCCTCTGCAAGGCGTTTTTGCGCTTTATGAAAAAATGGCCGTCTCCCACATTGAGAAAGTGTACCAGACAGCACGATTTCCCACACCGACGCCGGAAAGTCCTTCTGCACAAACGTCTGCTGCGGCAGATAACCAATCTCATGTGCCTCCAGCCCGTCACCGTATGTAATGCTTCCACCCATCAGCGGAGTGAGCCCCAGAAGTGTCTTCATAAGTGTGCTTTTACCCGCACCATTTTCACCCACGATGCACAGATAATCTCCCTTTTCAACAGAAAAACTGATATGTTCCGCCACCGGCGTTCCCTCATAGCCCAATATTAGATTTTCACACTTTATATATGACATGCTGTCTGCCTCCCATCCTTTTAGCATATACTACTTCAGTGCCTGTCTCAGTACCTTGAGATTCTGCTCCATCGCATTCAGATAATGAAAACCTGCCTCAATGTCCTTCTGCGAGACGGACTGCATAGAATTCAGGACAACGATTTGCTGATGTCCTGTCTTTCCGTTCTCAATGACAACCTGGGCCAGCCTATCGTCTGAACCTTCCAGTATGACAACGACATCCAGCGCCAGCGCATCCAATTGGTTGATCAAGAATGCCACTGTCCCAAAGCTCGTCTCCGTCTCTGCACTACACCCGTTGAATGCCGCATAGTATTCCAGTCCATAATCCTCCACAAAATATCGGAAAGGGAATCGGTCTGCAAAGAGAAGTGTGCTGTGGCTGCCCGTTTTTACCGCTTCTGCAAACTGAGTGTCAAGTGCATCGAGCGCCTCGATATATCCGTCGCAGTTTCTTCTGTATAATTCAGCATTCTCGCTGTCCATCCGGGCAAGTTCCGCCGCGATCTCCTCCACAATGAATGCCGCATTTCTGACAGAAAGCCAGACATGCTCATCATACTCATGTTCCTCATTCCCGTGGTCCTCATTCTCTCCGTGGTCATGGGCCCCATGACCGCTGACGCCCTCGATGTGCTCCTCCGCAACGAGTCTTTCGCCGACAACTTCCATCATATTCATCGCGCGCATATCTGGATTGACCGCCTCCTTCAGCGCATCATCCACCCACACATCAGACTCACCGCCGACATAAATCAGCAAGTCACACGTTGAAACTCTTGCCATATCAAGCGCTGACGGCTGGAAATTGTGCAGGTCTCCCCCTTTATCCATGAGCAGCGTCACCGATACATTCGCCTCATTGCCCTGAATCAGATTTACAACCCAGTCATACTGCGGAAATGTCGTACATACAATCTGCAGGCGGTTATCCTCCGTCAAAGGCAGGCTAAATCGGGTACAGCCTGTCAGTATGCACAGATATAATGCTGCAAGCATAACCAGCATAAAACTCTTTTTCATCTATTGATTACACCTTTCTCAAACAATACAGCTGTCACGCACTCACCCCATGCAGCCATCGTTTCCAAATTTGCAAATCATTTGCATTTTATAATTATATCCATCTGCCCTGATCTTGTCAAGAATGATTTTGCGCGTGATAAAAAGAGCCTGCAACTGCTCTTCTCCTGCAGTTGCAAGCTCTTTGCTATGACTCTGATGTCATCATATACTCCGCGATCACGTCCCATACTGCCGGAACTTCGAGTCCGAGCTTCCAGCTGGCCACGCCCTTGATGCCCTGACTCTGCATTACCTGAAGCTTCACTGCGACAGAGTCCACATCCTCCAGCCAGCACTGATATAACGTGTCATTCACCTGATACTCTACATAATTCTGACAGAACTCGTCGGCCCACGTCGGTGTCACTCCTGTCCGGTTCACCCAGTCCGCCTCAGAAGCCATTGTAAGGGTCGATGCCTTCAATCCATCCGGTCCAGACTCCCACACTCTTGTATAGAAAGGAATCGCATTGATGATTTTCTCCGCCGGCACAACCGCCTTCGTATTGACAATACCGTTTTCCACGAAACTAATCGATGCATTGGAGCCTGCCGCCCCACCGCCTACATAGTGTTCATCATAACCCATGATGATAATGTAATCCACCACGATTCCCTGCTCCTTGCGGTTATAATGCGCCGTGTATTCCGAGGGGACATAGTTGTCCACTGAGAGAATAACCCCCCGTTTCCTGGTCTCAATCGACAGCTCGCGCAGAAACTGCACAAAATGCGTACCAGAATCACTTCTCACCTTTTCAAAGTCAATATTAATGCCGTCGAGCCCGTAACTGTCAACCTGCGCCATAAGCCCTTCTATTAAATGCCTGCGGTTCGTGGACGATGACATCAGCTCCACAAAATCAATCTCAACGCCGTACAAATCAGCACTGTCCACGTCTGTCACCAGCGCCCACACCTCAATGCCACGCTCATGTGCTCTCGCCACATAGGATGCGTTGGCAAGACTTGCAAAATCACCGCTGCTGTTCGTCAGCCGAAACCATGTCGGCGATACGACATTGACTGCTTTCGTTGGAGCGAGTGCGTTCGCAAGATAATCCCCATTAACCTCCTCAAACACCTGATGAAATGCGAGATTAATCTTTCCTTCCTTTTGAACATTATTGTATACAAATTCCTGAAAACCAGTGCTGCACAAGCGCTCCGCCTGCATTTCCTCTTTCAGAAACTTATTCTCCACATATCCGATATAGGACTCCGCCGTCTTGACCTTGGACCAGTTCTCGAGCTTCTCAAGTACCGTTACCACATCACCCGCTGCAAGCTCCACCAGGATATCACTCTTCACACCTCCCAGATAGCGCACTGCTGTCTTTTTGGAGAGTTTGGCTGTCGTATAACTGCCCCACTGTGTATACACCTGCATGTGCAGCGGCTCATCGTACACCTGATATTCAAAGTTCGCATACCGCTTCACATAATCCGCCGCAATATACAGCGTATCCCCCTCATAAAAGGCCGCTTTGTAGCCTAGCTCCTGCCCCGCGCCGGACACATACATCACATTGCTGCCATCCCCGATAGAAATCTGTATCACATCGGTATCTGTCGTGAAGAGCAGCACCTGTTCCACACTGTTCACATAAAATCGATCTGTAAAATACCGTTCCACCGTAGAGAGCGCAAAATAGACCACATTGTCCCTGAGCTTTGCCTTATCCTCCACGATCGTGTCCTGAAGTACCATGGCCACATCGTCTTCCTGTTCAATATGAAAATATTCCCTTAAATCCGCCCTATTCTTAGAATAAGAATACCGTTCCCAAATTTGACTTCCAAGTGCCACTGCTATCACAATGAAAATAAGAACAATCGGCACTAGCACCGCAATAACACGTTTTTTCATACGGATACCTCCCAATTGTTCTCATTATAGCAAAAGTTTGATGTGAAGTACACAAAAATCTTCTTAGAATGACATATTTTATTGTGAAACCTCTTTTTTCACCCTTTTGCTGCTGTTTCATGATTTCTGTTTTTGTTGTTGATGATTGATTATAGAAGACCCGCTTCAAATATTTACCTGAAAAAAGTCCCTATCATTTTTTGTCTGCATATGATAAAATATAGATGTCTTGTTAGCGCTGCCATCTTTGCCCGGATGTGCAAGTGCTGGAATGATCTGTCAGTTTATGCATAGAGGGGTTCTTTCATACAATTTACCACAGATCTGCTCATCGCAATGTTATCGGATGCGGACCTAAGACCAAAAGTTTTACATTGTGATATATAACCTTTTTAAAGCAGCCAGAACACATACCTTTTTCTCCAAAAATATTGGATTATCATTACTGGATATGTAAAAGTGAAACATCCTCGTCTTATTCATAACGTTTCTTATCTAAGACTTGGAAAAATATTTTTGAGCAATCAGCACAAGCTAATAAGACAATGAGAAAAATTTTAACAGAACCTCCTTCCTGCATTTAAGTTTGTTCTCGGCATACTTCATACAAGCATTATTAACACATTCCGAAAAATTATGCAAACCGAAATGTAATAATTCGCCCGAAATGTTAAAAATAATACAAGTTTTTTAGAAAAGCATCTGTTATTTTGACATTTCAGACGATATATAGACTAAAATATGTACTTTACAAGTTTACCGGTTTATGGCATTAAAATAAATTTTTTAAAAACAGTGCTCCTGTCCTATTGACTAAAACATTTCTACATTATAATATATGTGAGAAGGTCAGTCACTTGATGTTTGTTGCAAGGGCCGGCTGGAAAATACGCGGACACTATGTATGCGCTGGTCCGTCAGCCATAGCTGACCAAATCCCGCGCCCAAACCCTGGAAGTGGTTTTGGAACACAAGGTAATATTAAATAGTGAGGATGTGAATAATATGAAAATCGAAAAAGTAAATGACCATCAAATTCGCTGCACGCTTACAAAGGCGGATCTGGCAGACCGCGAGCTCAAGATTAGCGAGCTTGCCTACGGCACAGAGAAAGCAAAGAACCTTTTCCGCGATATGATGCAGCAGGCCTCTTATGAATTTGGATTTGATGCTGACGATATTCCACTTATGATAGAAGCAATACCACTCAATTCTGAGTGCATTGTCTTAGTGATCACCAAAGTTGAAGATCCCGAGGAACTCGACACGCGTTTCTCAAAGTTTGCACCATCTGTTCATGATGAGTATGAAGAGGATGACCTCGGAAGTACACTTGACAGTATGCTTCAGAGTCTCTCCGAGGGCGCTGACGACGTGCTCGATCTCTTCAAGAAGATCCACGACAATCATCTTGCAGAAGCTGCTGCCGGCAATACGTTGAACGGCGCAGAACGGACAAAGCATAAGTCTGCCATTACTGCAAAGCAGGCAATTGGCATTGATTTGACGCGCATCTATGGGTTTGAATCCCTCAACCAGGTAACGCGCCTCGCCCATATACTGGTACAGCACTACAGCGGGAAAAATTCTCTGTATAAGAATGAAAAAACTTCCGGATACCTGCTGGTCGTGACACAATCAGACCACACACCCGAAGAGTTTAACAAAATCTGTAACATGCTTTCCGAATACGGAAATCCCGAGAAGCTTGCCTCTGCAAGTGAGGCCTACATGGAGGAACATTTCGAGCCCATTATCAAGGATAATGCAATTCAGGCACTGTCACTGGTATAAATGTATACTGACGCGTTACATCCTGCGATTTTGCACGAAAGATTTTTTCATAGATGGATTATTATGGCAATAAAAAATCCGCGACAGACATCGCGGACTTTTTATCGTTTCATGATTTTACTGCTTATGCGAGCGCTGCAATCTTATCCATCAGCGCATCAATGTCCATGCCGTGCACCATTGCGGCCTCCTCCAGGGTCTCTCCCTGCGCGGAAGGACAGCCTAAGCAGTGCATTCCTGCATCCATGAGCACCGGCGCCACCTCCGGCTTTGTCCTCAAAATCTCGCCGATTGTCATATCCTTCGTTATCTCTGCCATGATCGTTTCCTCCTCTTATGTCATTCATTATTGCGACACTTTTGTATTATTGTGTCTGAAACATGGAAATTTATACATTGTTGCCAATCATAACTATAATATATTTCGCTAAAATTATCAAGTACTTAATCGGCACATAACACTTGCACAAGGAAAATGGGAGCTGACTGACATCCGTCAATCTGTTTTCTGTTGACAAAAGAACTATTTATTATCAATTTGACTGCTTATTGTATGGTATACAGCCAAATTTTTCGCATTCCATGAGATCGCTTTTCCATTTTCTCCTTCGTTATCTGCCATGATAACAACAACCATTCTGGCATTATCCTTGAAAAAGTCCCAATTATCGTCATTCAGACCAATCTGATAAAATTTCCATTGTTCCTTATACGCTTCCAAATGTTCCTCTGGAATAACATCTTTTAAGAGACTGTTTCCCCAATATTTTGCATTGTCAGACTCTTTGTATGCATCCTCCCGCATTTGGTCCAATGTCAGAGGCATAAAATGATAATATGCGGGAATTGTCGATCCATAGGCCTGGTCTAATTTGTCCTTTACTGCCTTCATATCCGAACTTTGCTCATAATATGCCTTAATTTCATAAAGCTTATATATTTCTTTCTTTTCCGCAAGGTCTTCATTGCCCGAAAAGTCCGCAAAGTTAATAAAAACATGTTCGGCTGTTTGACCAAACAATTCTACATTGTCGAGACGAAGTCTGATCTCCTGCTCCCCTTCCTCATAGAGGGCGGCTTCCTCCCTGGAAATTCCATATGCTTTCAGAACTTCCTCAGGAGTCATATCCCATGAAATCTTTGGAAATTCCAAATCGCTGTTAGGTTCTGGCTGACCACATGCACATAGCAGCATTATCAAAGCAAACGCTAAAAACCACAATCTCTTTTTTAACATTGTCTAACCTCCGTATGTTAAAGTGTATGCTCAAAATACAAAATGTCTTTATCAAGGAAAGAACATGGCATTATAGAATATGCTATATCTTTACAGTTCCTTATTTTTAAATAGCACCTTATTACAGCTTTCCTCTGCCACTAATATTTCACATACTACGACGTAAGTTTAACAGAAAGCATATTTTTAATACACTTTACTTTTTGATCTATGTTCCTTTAATAATATTCTGTATACCACTCTCCGTCTGGATAAGGTGCAACACCTAAGTAACTATATGACATAATAAATGAACGAGTTCCGGCTTTAACCTCTGAACGACAAGCTCTTCCTCTGCCATCTCCAAAATGAATCATATCCTTATTATTAGGCGTATAAACGTAATCTTTATTAGCTTGCGGATATGCAAATGTCTGTGTTTTATCATTAGTCGGATTAACCAAATCAGGAACATACCATGATGCTTGCGTCAAGCTACTTGCAGTTATTGCTGTACCATATGTTAACCGTGTTTTAAATGAATTAAATCTTACTGTCAAATCACTTGTATTTCTAGTAACGCTCACAGTCATTGTCGCGTAAATACTATATTCACTGAGCTGTGCATTTCCGGTCGTATCAAATGAAGAAGCTTTTACAACATTATTATTTTTATCTAATACTAACAAATTTGTTGTATCAATATTCTCCAAGACATCCCCATTATCACTGAATTCATATCCAACCATTTGAGTAATATATAAACTATCGTCAACTTTTACATTTTCAATTAATGCCTTTTGCGAGCTTTCCTTCAATCGTTCTTCATATTGTTGTAATGCTACTTTGATCACATCTGCATCATTTGAAATATTCCCATTTCGTATTTCAGCATATACTCTTTCCCGAACGTCATCAGATACTTCCGTATTGTGCTCTGTTTTTTCATTCACTTCTAATGTCGCACTTGCACTGACTACACTTATTGGCGTGAAACTCATACATACACCAATACATGCCATTATTAATTTTTTCCTCATTTTTACCACCTCTCTACTTACTGCCAAAACAGTACTCTTAACAGGATGCCTCTTCAAAGTTTCTTAAGCAATTGTTTTGATAGCAGATAAAATACTTTGCATAAGTAAACTTGAACAACTGATTGCTTATAAGATGATGTTACAATCTTTTATCCCTTCAAGCAAGGGACAGAATTGCCAAGTAAATGCACTTGTCAATTCTGTCCCTTGAAAATGAGCCCATGCTTATTTACACTAATAATATCTTATAAAAAATAAATTGGAGGTATTCTATCAATGAAAAATTCTAATCTGAAGAAACTGCTGTTAATAATGGCACTCATATTCTTTATACAGAATGAAATCATTCTTTTACCAAATGTGCCCGACAATAATTATTCAGATGTACAATTAATCTCTCCTCAAAATGATATTCCCGATCATGACATATATGTTACCTGATACATTTTGTCCATATAAAGTTTCTCATAAAACGTGCATTTATTAAAATGGCTGAATACAATACACTGCATCAGAACATCAGCCATTTTTTTTTGAATGCTCTGTCCAGTGTATGCCTTTTGCTCATTTTCATTCCATAATATATCATAAAGAAACGCATGTACCATATAAATCCTTCTACATCTTAATATTGAATGTAACGCCTTTCTATCCAATTCCGTTGCCAACGTGTGATCGCCTATGTTCCCCAACTCACTTGTAACTCGTTCCATGACAAACTCGTACATCGCAATATAATCAGTTAATCTGGCTTCATTCTCGATTTTTTCAAAGAAACGTATCAAAAAATTAATCTTTCTCCGTTTCTCTGTATTATCAAGCCATTTTAATTGTTGCCGAATGCATGTCATCTCAGTCTCTGTCAGGTACACCTCATCCATGCTGTACATCCTTCTTGTGTCCAATGTACATTGAAGCGCTTTTTCCTCCCTTGCAGCAAATTCCTTCCCTGTTATTCCTCTTTCCATCAAGCCAATTGACGCTTCTGCTTCCATCACATATTGTCTGTTCTCAGGTATTTCAATACAAATCTTAGCCTTTAATTGGTTCAGCAACAATTTGGCTTTACCAGCTTCCCGATTATTGCGGCAGAACGCCATCTCCGCCATCAACTGCAACACCTCCCTGTCATTGGTCACCAACGCTGTTTTCTGAACCTCCTTGGACAATCCAAGACGTCTCAATATTTTACCCAACGGTTCTCTCTGCATATTCGTCTGCCGTTTCTCTGCCCTGCGGAGAGATTTGACTGAACAGATTCCGTCGCACAGCTCCTCCTGAGTCAAACCAAGCATGTTTCTGCGGATGCGCAGGACATCCCCTATTGCGAACACCCACCGCTGTCGGTACAGATATGTGCAGTCCTGCATATATGTCAGAACATCATACTCTGCATAAAGCTGTTTCAACAGATTTTGCAGCTCCTCACTCTCCTTTAAGGCCATCTGATATTTCCCAATCTCCCGATCACTCCCACTCTCTGTAAGTAGCTTTATCATATCTTTGAGAATCTTATCCTTGTATTCCAACAGCTCCACCAGATAAAATGTCCGCCCTGTATTTCGCAGCAGTTCAAGCGCATCATCACAGATCCGTTGAAACTGCTCCATATCCGGCAAAGTCCTGATATAATTATCACTCATAACCTCCCGAAAATAGTAACACGCAATCTTGGGATAAATCTTTGCCATTGACAACTCATCATAAAAGGAATTTGCCACATAATCCATCCAAAACCTACATTTGGCGGCAAATCCAGACACAAGCGTTCCATTCTCCTTCCTAACTGTTTCTCTATAGTACTCATACTCCAGCACAGCATTGACTTCCAACACGGACAACAGCTTAGATTTCACATAAACCTGTTCCACCTCTGGTACTGTCAGTCGCACTGCATCCTTATAATAGGTGGCAAGCTCTGTTGTGCCTGCTCCTTGTAGCTTCAAGATCTCCGCCCGCATCACAAGACAGAACTGTTGTTTTGTCTTGTCATCAGATGCTTCCTGTGTTTCATAATGTTTAATCAGACGTTCCGTCTCTGGAAAATTATTCTGGTCTATCGCCCACAGGATCTTATGTTGCCATTCCCACTCGGCATAATCCTCATTATTCAGCAGATTCTCATACATGTCCGGCGTGATACCCAGACGCCCCAGAAGACGGTTCCTTAATGTTTTACATACTGGTCTGTTCTCACTCTCAATCCTCGAGAGCTGGCTGACATCCATCAGCCCCTCTGCCAGCTCCCCGCCCGATACGCCCGATTCTTCCCGCACCCGCCTTAGAAATACGGCAAAATCCTGCTCTGATTGAAGCGGTTCTTTCAATACATTTTGTCGTTTCCTCATCTGGTTTATTCTCCTTATAAATTCATTCTATCTATCATGTATAAATGATAATACGCGGGTATTGTCGTTCCATAGGCCTGATAGTCCGCAAAGATAATAAAAACTTTCTCAGAAGTCATCTCCCATGAAATCTTTGGAAATTACAACAATCCTGCTTCACGTCTCCATCCACTCCAATTCAAAATCAACATTCCTGCCTTTTTCATTCACCATAGTAAACGTAATTCTTCCCGGGCAGAAATCAGTCATATCCAGCAGACTGTCCGTATTTGTAATATCAACCTCTTTCCATGTCTCCTCCTGCTGTATCCGCAGGTAAACCCGTCCTTCGTCGCAGCTACACCGAACTCTCATTCTCCCCAGGTCTTCTTCATCCAGCTCCAGTGTATCGCTATATCCCCTGTTTGACTCTTTATACGAAATCCTGAAAGCACTCTTTGTATTAACAACTACTCCTCCCCGCGTCGCTCCATTTGGAAGATAACTCTCTCCTGTGACACGCGGCACCAAAAAAGCTATCGCACAAAACGCCAGTTCCATCATAATTAACAGTCTATAGATCCTTTTATATATTGGAGCAATCGCATCGCCGCCTTTCACATAGACGAAAATTCGCATTGCACATACATAAACAGCCAAAATGCCTACACCTATGACTGGTCCAAAAGTGATGAATACTTTCATTACAAAACACCCTCCCTCTAATATGCCTCTGTGACTACAGTTCCTTAATCGCTTCGCCACACCAGCGTACCGTCTGTTCCACATATGATATCCGTATTACAATACTCTCATTTATCTGTCCCGGACTAAATTCGCATGCAGCATAAGCACTTAATCCAATGTAACGTTTGATTGGTAAACTCGAAAGATTATTGCCGTGGCCCTGCCGAGATCACCTTGCGGTCAATCACGATCATAAGTAAGCCAACAAGCGCGACTGCAACGACGACGATAAATATCGTGCGCACTCTCCGAAATGAAAGAATTGGCTCCAGCTGATACGGCAGTACATATTTCTCCACATCAGCGTCACTCTCAAAAAATTCAGCTTCTCGAAACCATTCTTTCATATCCTCATAGATATCTTTTTTCGTTTTGTATACCCCTCCCTGAAACTCCAGTTTTTCCGCACCGTATGTGTCCTGTCTGTAGGTCAGATACGCCATTGTTTCCTTTACAACCTTTTGGATCTGATTATCTTCCGCTGTGTTAGCGGAAACTTTGAGCGCGACATAGTAGCACTCGTCCCCTACAAAGATGGGAACAGAATAATAGTTGTATTTGTCCACGCCGGTTGTCGAGCCATTTTTTTTATGAGTGATCGTCTCCTCGAGAAAGCTGGATATAATAATATCAAGGTCAGACTCTACTGCCATATATCTTTTGACACCCTCGAAGTCTTCATCATAGATGTCAATCGGCTTGTGGAACGATACCATTGCATCCTCAAATCCCACAACTGCAAAAAACAGACTAATCCCTATTATCCAATATGCTATTCTTGATAATACACCACTTTTTTTCATTTTCTCCCTCCATTTCAAAACTTTTACGTTGAAAATGTTTCCTCATATTGTAGTTAAAATCATCTCCCCAATCTACGCAGTTACATTGAATAAGTGCTTATGTTATCATTCAAAATTTACCATATCTGTAATTATTATAGCATACGGCAGCTGATTTGGGTATTCTTTTTTCCCCCTGACTCACTTCGGTCAGGCTGTTAGCCGCAGCCGAAATCCCCGCTGTCCGCGCCCATTCCCTGGCGCCGTTTCCGTGTTCCTGTCTTGTTCCCCGCCAGTTCATACCGGTAACATTTTTTCTATCCAGCTACTCTTTGAGGGGAATATCGCCTATATACATCGTATTTGTATATAGACCCATTCTCGATATATTTGTATACTTTCCGTCTTCATCTCTTGCAAACCATATAACAACATATTGATTTTCAACTTGATAATACGGAATGGTGATCCCTGAACCCATTGCCCCATTAGGCTTACCAATTTCATTTTCAATTTCCTCATATGTTGTATTACTATTTAAATTATAGAAATAATCAATGCTAACTTCTCGGTCAATATATTCATATGAAGCAAACATGTTTCCTATCGCAATCATTTCCATACATGTTGCTTTTATTAAATAGAATAAACAGAACTATGCTAATAACAGCCACGACACCAATAAGTTTTTTCAACATCAGTAGCGATGGTGCCCATTTTTTGTTCCTGGCTTTTCGAATACTCTCAAAATTAAACATGCCTGTCTCCTATTCTACACACTCTGTCGTGTCCTCTTTTAATATTTTTGCAACCCAAGCCTGTATCTGGAACTCTACTGCCAGACCATATTCACAATTACTGTGGATATATAGTGTCTAATATTTCTTTCTGATTACATAATCGTATTAACGCCGCCCTGTCATTTTCTGAAAACAATACGACATCTTTATATCCTAAATGTTCCGCTTCAGTAATATAAGGAACTGTAGAAAAATAAGTGACACATCTTGACTTGTCTATTTCTCCGATA
>CAMWXE010000011.1 GCA_947178145.1 uncultured Lachnospiraceae bacterium
AACGAATGCGCTATTCCCAAGAAGTTTCAGACCATTCTTAGATTAAAAAAATCTACGAATATTTCGTTGTTTCCAACGCAAAAAACGGATACCATTTTGCTTCAGGCATTATTGTATCCGTTTTTATTTGCGTAACCAACTATAACATTTTTCGTATTAGGGAGTGATTGATATGCATGTATTTCAACCAAAGCCGGTCTTACCTGGAACTACAAGCACTCGATTCCTTTCATTGACGAAAGCAGTGTTGTCCTGCTGTGTCAGAAACTGTCCGCCACAAAGCTGACAGAAGATTCGTTCCTGTCACCGGAAATACGACGGTGATATGCACACCATGTATATCGGAGAAATCGTCGAGCTGATGACGCGATAGTTATTCCATGCCAGATGATAAAAACGCAGACGAACCAGGTCTGCGTTTTTAACTATTTATTCGAGGTACGAATGATCCATAGCAGCAATGCGATTGACGCGGCTGTCAAAAATATCCCCCAGGCAGGCGTGATAAAAAACTTCGTCCACGCGGCGGCTTCTGACAGCAGAAACACAACAATATTGGCAGACATATGCATCAGCAAAGGTGCGGAAAAGCAGCCAGAATACGCATAGCAGAGCGCTATGAGAACTCCCATCGCCGTCCCGTAGAGAAACTGCGGCAGATTCGCATGAAAAAGCCCAAACAGGAGTGCGGAGAAAATGACTGCCTTCGATATGCTGTAGAATCTTCTCATCCGGCTGTAGAGCACACCGCGAAATACCATCTCCTCCACCATGGGAGACACGATTCCGTACAGAATGATTCCAAGCCACACTGGCACAGAGTATTGGATAGCCTCCACCGCCTCATATTTTTCAGAATCCAATATGCTGCCTGGCCCGGGCATCGCCGCCGATGCCAGGCTGATCAGGATGTTCAATGCCAGCGATGCCGTGATGCCAAGCAGAATACACAGTGCAAGGTTTATCGTCTGATGCGCCGTCCGTTTTCCCAGTAAGTCTGTTTTGAGAAAAGTGACAAATTGTTTTGGCGCGCTCCTGTCAATGTCAACTTCTCCGGTTGTATTTGCTTCGATTAGAAAATCATTCAGCAGGAAGCACACTGCAATTATGCTTGCCACTCCATTTACAACTGCGCTGAGCGGATGGGCATTGCCCTCCACCCATTCCGAAATTCCTGCGATGGGAAGTGACGGAATTACAATTGCCAGGAGGAGCATGACAACAGTCTTTACCAGCATATAGACCACAAAAGGTTTTAGGATGTAGGCAAGCTTCTGCAGAAGTGTCGTCCGTTTTGGTACTATCTTAGCCATCTAAAACCTCCAATAATGCACTCACTGTGTCGACAATAAAATCTGCTCCTGCCCGCTCAAGTTCGCCTTCCGGCGCATACCCGAAAGACACCCCTACCGAGGTAATGCCATGCTCTTTCGCCCCTTCGATGTCAAACCGCCGGTCACCTACCATCGCCACGTTGGCCTTTTTCTCATCTGAGGTCATTCCAGAAGGAAGCATCTGGCGCAGCGCCTCCTCGACGACTTCTTCCTTTTTGCTGCGCGTGCCGTCCATGTTGCTTCCTATGACAATGTCAAAATATGTTCTGATTTCAAAATAATCCAGTATCCGCTCCACAAACTCTGTGGGCTTACTCGATGCAATCGACAGTTTTTTCCCGTCTGCTTTCAGTTTTGCAAGCATTGCAGCAATCCCTGGATAGATTTCATTTTCATAGATTCCCTGATTGGCAAACCGCTCGCGGTACTTGGCTATGGCTGTAGGAATCTGTTCTTCGTCCAGACCGTAAAATTCCCTGAAACTGTCCGCCAGCGGCGGTCCGATAAAGGGCTCCAGTTTGTCAAGCGAGGGCTCCTCGATGCCAATCGCCCGCAGCGCGTACTGTACCGAGCTCGTGATGCCAAGCTTCGGGTCTGTCAGTGTGCCGTCCAGATCAAATAAGATATAGTTATACATAAATCTCCTCCTGCAGATAAAAAGAATACAGATACCGCTCCTTTACTTTTTTTCCTGTAATCTGTTCGAGTGCCATCTGGTAATAGTCGAGCTGTGTCTGGTAACGTTTGATTAGCTCTTCCTTACAGCTTACCTTATCTGTCTTGTAGTCTGCAAGTACAATCTCGTCCTGCTCGTAAAAGAACACATCTATGACACCCTGAATCAGCACGGTCTCTGTCGGCGGAAAGCTTGGCTTTAGCTGGTTTGCACGGATTCCGAGCACGAAGGGCTGTTCTTTGAAAAGCTCATTTCTTGCGTTTGCTGCAATCATTCGCTGTGACAGACGCGACTGGAAGAAGCATATCATCTTACCCATGCTGACGCAGGCAAGCTCTTCCCCTGTGACAGTTCCCTCTGCTATCCACTGTTCCTGCTCTCCCTTCAGCACCGCATACAAGCGTTTTCCTGTCCTTTCATCCCCCGCGCTTTCCACGCGGAGACTGTCCGAAAAGGACAACAGCTCCATAATCTTGTGCACCGCCGTACCATACTGGATTCCTGTCTGCGCCCTTGCCAGAGGTCCGGCACCTGTGGAAACCACGCCGGAATCCGACACATCTGTCATATGCTCTGGTGCTGTCGTTTCTGATACATCTGTCCTGTTCGGGGATGCCTCAACGGCAAAATTGGGAATATAGCTCTCCCTTGGCATCACGACGAGTTCCTCGGACTCCGCAAACGCCTCCTCATAGGAAGCCTTTTTCAGCTCGGACACGGTTGTCTTTACGGTAAGCCCTTCCAAATCGCTGTGCGGATACGTAAATTGAAGCTTCCCGAGCAGTTTTGCTCTCAGTCCCTTACGATTGTCCGTGCCGCTATCCATCTCCGTTTCCGAAAGTGATGACACGCTTGCAAGCTCCTCTTCCAGAACAAGTGCACGGCTCTGTTCCTTTATTTGCATCCTCAGCTTTTCCGCCATACTATCTGCCTCCTGATACAGTTCCACTCCAATTGGAATGTCTATGTATGGAAGCTGATGTCCGGCATACGCAAAGCCTCTCTCCTCCAACGCATCCCGCATACAAGGATGGCGTATCAGTGCCGCCAGTATCATATCCATATAAGAAACCGCCCCCATCGTCACAGAATAAGGAAGCTTTTCCGAAGACTCCATCGTCAGATACACATTGTTTGCAAGCTTTTTGACAAAATCGCTGATGAAGCCTGTGAGAATAAGCTTCTCTTTCGCCCTCGTGAGTGCCACATAGAGCACACGCAAATCCTCACCGCGCGTATCTTCCTTCATGCGCTGCGCTACTACATTTTTGCGCATGGTCTTGCGCTTTAACCGGAGTTCAGGGTCAATGTAATCCACACCGACGCCAAGCTCCACATCCATCAGGATGCTCTGCCGCAAATCCATCTGATTAAACTGTTTGGACAATCCGCAGACAAAGCAGATTGGAAATTCCAGTCCTTTACTTTTATGAATCGTCATGATGCGCACGACATCCGCATTCTCATCGAGGATATTTGCCTCCCCGAAATCGACCTCCTGCTCCTGTATGGTTTCCAGATAGCGGATAAAATGAAACAATCCGTAAAAACTGGTATTCTGAAACGCTCCCGCTTTCTCGAGCAGAAGCTCGATATTCGCGATTCGCTGATCCCCGCCCGGCATAGAGCCCACATAGGCATCATAGGATGTATCTGCAATCAATTGCTGTAAGAGCTCTTTGATAGGAGTGTACGCAACCCTCTGGCGATACTCTGTAACCATCGCAAAAAAGCGTTCCAGCTTTGTCTGGCACACCTTATCCTCCGGCTCCATTTGGTCAGTAAGTCCATCGATTATTTCCGCAGCAATTGCATAATCAAGATCCTCAGGACAATATACCACATGGTAATACAGTTGAAGCTGTTCATACAAAAACAGCTTCTTCACAGAACGCTTTTTGTCCTGGGAATCCTGACTCTCAAACTGCGCCTGTCTCTCGAGAACATCCCTCACCAGGCACCGGATACAGGTAATTTCCGTCTCGGAGAAATCAAAATAGGGAAGCTTCAGTACCCCAAACAGCGGAATGTCCTGCAGCGGATTGTCGAGCACGCGCAAAAAGTTGACAACTCCCTGTATCTCCAGCGTCTCAAAATACCCCGCCCTGCTAGTGACATGCACTGGAATGCCCCGCTCGGACAAAATTCTCCTGAAATCCTCATCCCAGCCCGCCGTTGCCCTGAACAGGAGTACGATGTCCGCGTACTTTGCCGTCCTGATTTCGCCTGTTGCCGCGTCCGTCACCGGGAATTTTCCAACCATCTGCCGGATGCGCTCTGCAACCATGACCGCCTCAATCTCCTTCTCAGAATATTTTGGCGTTTTATGATTTTCATTCCTGCCGCTGTCGTCTTCCCCTTTATCGTCATTTTGTGACAGAAGGGAATCCGGCGTGGCAATCAGAAGCTCTGTCTGGTAAAGATTTTTCCCGCGCTCCGTCTCCGGCTCCAAGTAGGAAGCGCCCACGTAGAGCGCTGCTCTGTCATCATATTCCACATTCCCGACCTTCGCCGTCATCAGCTGACTGCATATAAAGTTCGTTGCGTCTGTCACTTCCCGGCGGCTTCTGAAATTCATGCTCAGATCGATTCGGACGTTTTTGGCGCTGTCATCATCGATGACATAGGTGTCATATTTTTCCATAAAAATCTCGGGTCTCGCCAGACGGAACTTATAGATACTCTGCTTGACATCCCCCACCATAAACCGATTGAAGCGCCCCTTGGCCTCGCCGGATATACACTTTAGCAGCAGCTCCTGAACCTCGTTGGAATCCTGATACTCATCGATCATAATCTCCGCAAAGTAATCCTGGAGCTCCAATGCCGTATTCCCATGCACAATGTTCCCATTTTCATCCTTCTTTAGTAAAATCTGCAGTGCAAAGTGCTCCATATCGGAAAAATCAATCACATTTTTATCACGCTTTGACTGGTCGAGCATTTTCTTGAATGAGAGTGTGAGCGATACCAGCTCCTCCACGGCCTCCTGACAAACTGCCATGTCATTCAGCGTATCCTCCACTGATATCTGGAACAGGAATTTTTTGAGATCTGCAATGTTCTTCTTCACCTCGTCGCGTATCGCCTTTACCATGTCCTTCAGGACAGGATCCACACCCTCCATCTTCTTAGCGGAGAGCCGGGCAAAAGACGAATAGGTAAACAAGTCATACAATGCATCGTAATCCGACGCGCACCGGAGCTTTTCAACCAGCTCGATATCCGCCGTGAGATTCTCCACATATTGTATCGGTCCACCTGCGCTGCCCGCGATTTCCAGCGCCTGATACAGTCTGTCCCTGCACTCCTGCAAGATCGTGCGGATATAGGCAAGCGCACACTGAAACCACTTTTTGTCCGGAAGCTCGCTGACATCACCAATTCTGTAATCCTCCAACCGTTCAGAGAGCCACTGCTCCGGGAACGGATAGCTCATGGAAAAGTGATACAGCCTCAAAATCGCCTCCTCAATCCGCTTCTCGTTCGTGCCGGTGCTGTAACTTTCAACGAAATGCACAAAGCGCTCTGTCGGTTCTGTGTGCGCCTCTTCCAGAAGTTTCCCCATCACATCTGCCTCGAGCATCTTGACCTCACTCTCGTCCGCCACGCGGAATGCGGGATCAAGACCAATCTCATTAAAATTGTTCCGAATCACAAACAGGCAAAAGGAGTCAATCGTCGTGATCAGGGCATTGTGTATCAGAGATACCTGTTTCTGCAAGTGTTCGCTTTCCGGGTTCTCCTCCAGCTTCTGCGACACGGCCTTGCTGATGCGCTCCCGCATCTGCGCCGCCGCCGCCGAGGTGAAGGTCACAATCAGAAGACGGTCAATATCAACCGGCTGTTTCTCGTCCGTTATCATCTGGATAATGCGCTCTACCAGAACTGCTGTCTTGCCACTTCCCGCCGCCGCCGACACAAGGATATTACAGTTTCTGGTGTCTATAACCCGCTGCTGGTCCGGTGTAAATTTCACTGCCATCACTGCTCCCCTCCTTCCTCTTCTGTCTGATCTTCTTCCTCCTCGTCCAGGCCAAGACTTTGCCGCATACGCTCCATGGCATCGTCCTGATTCAGATCCTCAAGATGTCGGACCAGCCTGGATCCGAGCTTTTTGTCAAAACCGCAGACGCCCTTGTAATCGCAGTATGTACAGGCGTTTGCATCCTTCTGCTCATACGGACTCAAGCCGATGTCGCCGTCCAAAATCGAGACGCCAAGCTCCTTGATCTTGTGATTGACATAGTCGGAAACCGTCTTGAAATCCTCATCCGACAGCACAGATGACGTCTGTGTAAAGCTTCCGTCCTTCTTTCGCGCCACAGGAATAATGGTTGATTTCGTCTCAAAATCTTTGTCCAACAGCTTTATGACTTCCTCGTCGTCGCTGACCATACCTGTCATTTTCAGTTCCTCCAGTATCGCCTCTTCAATCTCGGAAGCATCCGGCTTTCCCTTATCGGTCTCCGTCATCGGATCGCTGACATGGTAGTAGAGCATCGCTGCCGGAATGACACGCATGTCAGTATTTTTCTCCTGATTTTTCTTTTTGAGCACCTCCACTGCCGCATTCATATAGACAACCAACTGTAATTGTAATCCATAATACAGCGCAGCCAGGTCAAATTTCCGGTTTCCTGATTTGTAGTCAATAATCTTGACGTACAGCTTATCTTCTTTTTGGCAGGTATCTATGCGGTCGATCCGCCCGATCAGCTGCAGCCGTTCCTCCTCTGAGAGCGAGATATTTACCGCGTTGAGGTCCGATGTCATCTGAAAAGAAAGCTCAAAGTTTTCCGGCGTGAACGACCCTTTCTGAATCTGATGCTGCAATGTCTGCACGGTTCTGTTCAATATCCGGCGCATCCTCGTTATCATGTACTCATTCCTCTTGCTGCTGTACAGGATTGTCTCTCCGTAGGACACCGCGTAGTCTTCCAGACATTCTCCGACTATCCGCTCTCCCACCTCCCTGGGAAAATCGAACCATGTGTAGCCCTCCTTGACAATCTTGTCGGAAAAGCTCTCCAGCACAGCGTGAAATAAATTTCCCATATCCACACTCTCAAAACTGTACTTGTCGCGCTCCTCAAGACTGAGTCCATATTGCAGAAAATGCGCGTAGGCGCAGGAGGCAAATTTTTCAAGACGGCTGATGCTGTTTCTCAGGATCTGTCCATACAGAAGCCGCGCAAGCTCCCTTGGAAGTCTGTTGGTATCTGCGTTGGAGAGATACGAAAATGCCGCCTTTTTCATCTGTTCAAGCACTGGCGCGTACTTCTCATTTCTGACATATGTGTCATAAAGTGTGATAAAAAGCCGCCGCTCATCCCCGATATCATCGGCTGCATAGCGCCGCAGCAGTGTGACCAGATATGCAAGAGTGTCTGCCGGAGATTCAATCTGCTCCTCCATGGAGCGCAGCTGCGGCTGGGTAATCACAATGGCCGGAAACAGTCTGATGACCGTGTTAATCAAATATGCCGGGCGGATACTTTTGCCTTCATTGTCGACTTTCGCATACGACAGGTACAACAGTTCTGTCGGCTTCGTCATCATCAGATACAAATATAGTCTCTGGATATACATCTGCTGCCGCGGTGTCGGCGCCAGCTCATACTCCGATTCCTGAAGAAACTCCCTGTCAATATCAGATATAATGCCGCCTGTACCGCCGCTCTTTGGTATGATGCCGTCATTTACGCCGATGAAAAACAGCGCTTTGATCTCACACAGACGCGTTCTCTCAATGTCTCCGATTACCACCTTGTCTACATTCTGCGGGATTGTTCCCACCTTGATCTCGGCAAAGCCCGCGTCGAGAATGTCCGCAAACTCCTTGATTTCCAGCTCTTCCTCGCCCAGCAGACCGCAGATCTGCTCCAGAAGTTCCATGACAAGCCGATAAATCTGTGCGTATTCCTTCGCCTTCACAAGATCACCCTGCTCCGTAAAATACTGCTCATACTCCACCAGTTTTTCTTCGATGGACGCATTTACGATAAATGCATACAATGCACACACCAGTTCTTTTCCTGTCGCTTTCTTTTCCGCCTTTTTGATCATGAGCGGCTCCAGCATCGCAGTGACCTTCTCCCGGACTGCATTCAGCGCTTCCAGCTCCGGTGCCTCCTCTTCCTGCCGTTTCATGCGTCTGGTAAATTTGCTGTTCCACGCCTTTTTCCCGCGGATTCCCATCGTCAGACAGTAGTTTTCCAGTCTGTCCGTCTCGTCAGGGGTCACACCGGCCATGCCGCAGCGCAGAAAATGAAACACCGCCTCATATGAATACTCCTGAATCACAACCAGCAGCGCACTTCTGATAAACTCGATAAACGGGTTTAAGACCAGCTTGTTTGTCTGGTCCACAAAAAAAGGAATCTCAAAACGGCGGAACATTTCGCGCGCAAGGAATCCGTACCGCTCCAAATCGCCTGTCACCACTGCGATATCCCTGTAGCAATAATCTTTCTCGCGCACCAGCCTCCGGATTTCAAGACAGACCTGACGCAGCTCTTCTTTCGGATTGGACGCCTCAAAGATCTGAATGCTGTCCTGTGCGCCTTTGAATTCGTGATATGGGTATCGGAAAAGTTCGCGCTCGAGATGGGACAGGCCGGCATTGCTTTTATAGCGGTAGACGACTTCGTCCGCGATCCGTTCGTCCTTCTCACGCTTTACTCCTGCTTCCCTGCAAAGTCTGTCAAGATCGTGTATTGTCTTCTTGCTCAGATGAAACAGCTTCTGTTCCCCATCCTGCACATAAGCATCCTCGCGCGCGTCCATCGTCACTGTCACGATAACCTCCTGCGCCTGCACCATGAGCTCCTGTATGACATTGTACTGTACCGGTGTAAAACCTGTAAAGCCGTCAAAGACAATCACGCTGCCTTTCACTACACGCGACCTCGAAAGTACCTTTCTGAGAAGGTCCAGCGTCTCTTCCGTCGTGATATAGCGCTCATTGATATAGTTTAAAAAATTCTCATATAACAGATGCAAGTCCTTTAATTTGTAAGCAAGCGCGTTTCTTTTTGCAGCGTACTCACATAACTTTTCCACATCCTTCGTGCCAAGACCATACTGCATGAACTCAGAGAGCGCTGATTTCACTTCACTGATGTATCCAGGCTTTCTGATATTCCGCTTCATGACGCCAAGCTCATCCTCGACACGCGCCGCCACGCGCCGCAGCACCAGACTCTTTCCAGTATCGTCAAGCACAGGCTTATCGTTGCCGCCCACCTCCTCAAAGATGCGGTGTGAGAGTCTGCCGAAGCTGAGCACGTCAATGTTCATGATTCCCTTGTTTGGATGCTTTCTGACCATCTCAAGCTGTGTCTGCATCGTAAACTGATCCGGCACGACAATCAGATAATTGACGTGAGGATTTGCCATTGATTCGCGGATAATATGGTTGTAGAGCTGGTAGCTCTTACCGGAGCCCGATGCGCCGATGTAAAACCTTAATCCCATTTTCTGCCTCCTGACTGGGTTCAACAGCCTCTGCTTTGATGGAGGCGTAACCAGTTATCTATGATAAATTCTCTTCACATTAGTCTAGCATAATAACAAAGAAAATGATAGACTATAAAGGGAAAAGAATTTCTTGAAACGAATTTCTGAAACAAAAATGTAAAAGGAGATTGATACAATGAACAACCAAAAAAACAAAGCGGAAAGCTATGAAAGCCGCAGCGATGTTCCAAAAGAGTATACCTGGGCGGTGGAGGACCTCTACGCCAGCGATGAGGACTGGAAAAAAGATTTGGAGAAAATAAGGGGAATGGTTCCGCAGATTGAGGCCTTTCAGGGAACGCTCGGCGTGCATGCGGACAATCTGCTCGCCTTCTTAAAGCTTCAGGATGAACTCTTTGTGCTGATTGACCATTTTGCAAATTACTCGCTGCGAAAGGCAGACGAGGATACGAAAAATACAACTTATCAGGGCTATAAAGATCAGACGACAGGCGTATATGTAACCATCACCTCCGCACTATCTTTTGCAGAGCCTGAAATTCTCGAGATTCCAGAGACTGTCTTGAATGAATTTTACGAAAAACAGCCTGACCTTCTCCCGTACAGGAGATATTTAAACGATATTCTTCGGAAGAAAGCGCATATTTTGAGCGATGCAGAAGAAAAGATACTGGCTGCGGCAGGCGACCTTGCACAGTCACCCGATGACATCTTCACACTTCTCAATGACGCGGATATGACCTATGATTCCGTGACAGACATCGAAGGCAATCGTCTCCCTGTAACCCATGCAAGCTTCCTCCCGCTCATGCACAATTATGACAGGAATGTCAGAAAAGACGCATTTGAGTCCCTGTACAGAACCTATGCGGAGCACAAGAACACCTCCGCTGCAATCCTTTCTGCACAGATGAAGCAGCTCAACTTTTTTGCCAGAATGCGCAAGTACAGCAGCCCTTTGGAAGCCGCCCTCGACAGCAACAATGTAGACCCACAAGTATACTATAACCTGATCGACGCAGTCCATGAAAATATGGATGCCATGTACAAGTATGTGCGTCTTCGGAAAAAACTGTTAAAAGTGGACGAACTCCACATGTATGATTTGTATGTGCCAATCGTGTCAAACGCAGAGCGGGACATTCCGTTTGCAGAGGCAAAAGCAAATATCCGCGAAGCGCTCTCTGTTCTCGGCGAAGACTATGTGGCACTTCTCGACGAAGGCTTTCACAACCGCTGGATTGATATCTATGAAAACGCTGGTAAGCGCAGTGGTGCGTACTCAAGCGGATGCCGCGTCCACCCCTATGTGCTGTTAAACTACAAGAACAATCTCGACAGCGAATTTACGACAGCTCATGAGATGGGCCATGCGCTACACTCCTACCTCTCAAACAAAAACCAGCCTGTCGTGAACGCTGAGTATGTGATCTTTGTGGCTGAGGTGGCCTCCACATGCAATGAAGCGCTGCTGATGCAGTATCTCCTGAAGAAGACGACGGACAAAAAAGAAAGAGCTTATCTGATCAACTACTTCTTAGAGCAATTCCGGACGACGCTCTACCGCCAGACAATGTTTGCAGAGTTTGAGCTGAAAATGAGCCAGATGATTCAAAACGGGGAAAGCATCAACTCCGAGACTGCATGCAAGGTTTACCATGACCTGATTGACCTGTACTTTGGAAAAGATATCGTGCACGACGCAAAGATTGACCTGGAATGGGCACGTATCCCGCACTTTTTCTACAATTTCTATGTATACCAGTACGCTACAGGATTCTCTGCCGCGATCGCGCTCTCGCAGAAAATACTGAGTGAAGGGGAACCTGCCGTAAAAGCTTACAAGGAGAATTTCCTGAGTGCAGGATGCTCCAAGGACCCTGTGTCCATCTTAAAAGATGCCGGCGTCGACATGTCGACGAAGAAGCCTGTCGAGGAAGCCTTGAAATTGTTTGACAGCCTGATCGATGAGATGGCTGAGCTGATGCGGTAATCCATTTTCCGGTTTGTCCGCAAAGATGACTGCATCTTTATACAGCGAGCAGGGGAATCAATTCCCCTGCTCAATATCTGTGTGCCTTATGAAATTCGATACACATTCACCACCCTGATATACCACGGATAATCCTTGACAATCCCCAGATGGGCTTTGAGCTGGTCGTGTAGTATATTTATCTGCGCAGCTGTGACAATGATCCCGGCGTCGGAGCTATCGAGCTTTAATTCCAGTGTATTGTAGCTGCTTCCCAGCCGCATGACTCCCTGATCGACTAAAATACTGAAATCGAGCACCTCTCCCCTTCTGTTTCTGGACACGGTACCGCCTACGCCAAACAGACTGACCAGCTTATTGTAAAACTCTGTTCTGTCATCTACCTTGAAGCCAAGATCAAAACAAATAATATGTTCACGCGTCATAGAAAAACCTCCTCTTTTGTGAAGCTTACTTAAGGAACTGTAGAAAACACCCCCATGCATCCTGACCTGCCTGTTTTCTACAGTTCCTTATCTACAGTATACACGCCGCACAAGCCAGGTTCAACCAAAAGATTACGCGCGCAAAAAAACTTTTTTGATCGACAGCATCACCACAATGCTGATTGCAATATACACAATCACCGTCATTTGTACATAGGATATCACATGCGTTCCGACTGGATAACTCACATAAGAACCAAGCATGGTCTTTAAGTCAATTACTCTGATTGGAAACAAGTAATTGATATGGTTCCACAATCCGCTCTCCTTGCTCATAGGAAAAAATCCCGGCGCAATGAGTATAGTAAATCCGATTACCAGTGTCGCAAGAGAGGAGCGCAGTCCAGCCGAGCAGCAGAGCAGGATTAGCACAAGCGTAACGCTTATCAATATCAGCACGGCAAAATTTGCCACACAAGCCTGCGCCGCCGTGAGGTTGTATGGTATGACCGAATCCCACAGCTGAACTGGCAGCCCGGCACCGTCGAACCCTAAAAACACGCCGATTGCGCCAGCTCCCAGCAGGATTCCGACAGCCAGATATCCGACGGCAAAAAGAACAGAGACACCAATTTTTGTCCAAATAAGGCGATTCTTCCCATATTTTGTCGTAAGAAGCAGATAGACTGCCCCTGACTCGTGCTCCGATGAGAAGACAGAACTCACACAGATTGCGATGACAAAAACCAGATAAAACCCTGGGGCCGCCAAATCCCAAAGCATGTCCATGATGTCCCTGTTTCCCCATCGAAACGGAATTGCGGTCTCCTCCGCCTTTTGAATCCAATACTCCTTTTCCATCTCCTTATAATTGCCAAAAGAAAAATCCATGTTGAGAAAATCGGTAATCTTTTGCATGCGCTGCTCATAAAAATGCGCGCCCTCTGTCAAATCAATCTCATTCAACGCATCCCGGTCAATATGTTTTTCCCGCATATCCGTATAATTTTTTGCCACGACCATAAAAATATCTCCCATCGGCCGAATAATCTTCTCATATGCTTCATCGCTCTCCAAATCCAGTCCATAGCGCTGTATTTCCGTGACCAGCTGCGTAATATATTCCTCAGAAAGAATCTCAGTCTGTGATTCCACATGCTGTTGATTCCGGCGAACTGCGTCAATTCCCCCAATATAAGTCTGCGTCGCTTCGTCGTAAAAACTGGCACCCGAAATCCACACAGACACACAGATTCCTATCAGAACATACCCTAACACCATAGCAATCGCATTGAGCCTGCGCTCAAATAGTTTCTTCCACTCAAACCGTATCATGCGCTCCCTCCCTTTCACACGCTTTCTTCTTCCGAAAAATAGTACAAATACAATTTCTCCAGATTAAAATTTTCCTGTTCCCCAAGCTGCGTCACAGCTCGATAGTGTTCTCTCAAATCCGTTATTGTCCCCTGTGCAATAAACTGTCCCTGTTTCATCAGATAAATCCAGTCTGCAATCTCCTCCACATCCGATACAATATGGGTGGAGAGTATGACAATCCGCTCTTTTCCAAGCTCCGCAATCATATTCCGGAAACGCACGCGCTCCTTTGGGTCCAGTCCCGCTGTCGGCTCATCCAACACGAGAATTCCAGGGTCATTCAGCAATGCCTGCGCGATTCCGAGCCTCTGCCGCATACCGCCGGAAAAGGTTTTGATCTTATGGCGCATCTCGTTTGCAAGCCCTGCCTTTTGCAGCAAAAGCCTGCTCTGCCGCTTCGCATAACTTCGATCCAAACCCTTCAAAGAAGCGATGTAGAGCATAAACTCCATCGCCGTAAAATTGGGATAGTAGCCAAAATCCTGCGGCAGGTATCCGAGCAGATCGCGATACCGCTCACCCATAGCGCCAATCTCCTCACCGTCGAGCTTAATCTCGCCGCTGTTGCTCACAAGTATCCCACAAATCATGCGCATCAACGTCGTTTTCCCCGCCCCGTTGGCTCCAAGCAGGCCGTATACCCCCTCTCTCAATGCAGCGCTCAGCCGATCCACTGCAATCTTATTTTTATATTGTTTTGTCACTCTGTCCAGTACCAACTCCATCTGATATCCCTCCTAAAATTTAGCGATCTGTTCAAAACAGACTAATTTTCTGCGCAGGCAGTCAAACTGCCATCCCGCAAACAAAATACTCACAGCGCACAATATGCACCACACCATGAAATAATCCGAATGAAACCAGCAAAAATATTTCGTGTTTCCGGCAATCGTGAACATAGCCATCAACACATACACACCAATGCCTGCACTCCTCAGCCGCTCTCCATGACAATGCTGCATCAGCTTCATCAGAATGCCTGTCATGAGAATCATAGGGGTAAACCCATACACAAACAGGGTTCCTATACCAGAATCCAATTTCGCGCGGATACTGACAAGCATGACTGCCAGAAGAATACAGTGGAACTCACTCAGCACCATCATGCGCACAAGCACGACATTCTGCAATGAGTACTTTGTGGCGTACTCGATCTCAAGCATACTGCGCTGGTACACCTTTGTGATTTCCTCCACCGTGATCAGTGCCAGAAGCGGCGGCAGCAATGAGATCAGCATCAGAATTCCATTTTCACTTTCCTGAGCGCTTATATAGGGTATGCCATGGCGCATCAGATACCAGAACAGTCCCCCCCACACCACCTGCCAGACCAGACAGTATCTTCCCAGATAACCTATCTGTTCCAGCACGAAATTCCAGCGTTTCCCTCTTGTCCGCGGCAATGGACTTATCTGCATAAGCGCCTTGATCCGTTCCTCCTTTTTCCCGGATTCTTTCATTTCTGTCGCAAACTTTACACATTCTGCGGCATACTGCCTCATTTTTGCCTCAGTTCTTCTCTCGTTTTCGTTTGGTGCCATAAGTACCTCCTTCCATTTCCGACAATTGCTCCACTCCTTTCTTTACCCTGTATTTTGCCATGGAGAGACTGATTTTCAGGATGGAAGCAATATCTACATATTTTAAGTTCTGAAAATATCGCAACATGACTGCCTCCCGCAATTCTTCCGGCAGGGCAGAAACCATCTGCCGTATTACCACCAATTCCTCGAGACATTCTCCTGTTCCCTGTTCGGGAAGCTCGTCCATGGGAACCGGCACCTTTTTCCTGTAAAAATCTTTGCACTTATTACCCGCTATCGTATAAAGATAATTTTTTGCCTTGCCAATGTGACGGTACTCTTCATAATGCTCGATAAAACTCACAAATGTATCCTGACATAAATCTTCCGCCACTGTCCGGCTCCCCACGTGATGATAGCAGTACAGAAAAATCTCATCGTAATACTTTCTGATCATTCTCTCAAGCATGGATCATCCCCCGTTCCTGTCATCAGCCGCAAATCTGCTGTGTGAAACATCTTTTGCATACGTATTTTGCGCCCCCTTATACTCTATATAACGGCTGACTCCCCAAAAAAGTTCAATCGCAACAAAAAAACTGCCTGTTAAAAAGCAGTTTTTTGTCTCATTCCGTTTTCAATTTCTTTTCGACGTCAATTCCCCAGCCGCATCCTGATCTGCCACAACCGTCACATCGGCGTGCAGCTGCAGTATGGAACCCGGTACCCTTGGACTGATTGGTCCATACATCACCTGTTTCAGGATTCCTGCTTTTTCTGCGCCACTCACCACGAGCAATATCTTCTCTGCCTGAAAAATCGTTCCGATCCCCATTGTGTATGCTTTTCGAGGCACATCCTCCGCTTTATCAAAAAAGCGCTTGTTTGCCTCGATCGTCTTCTCTGCCAGATCAACCAGATGCACATCCTTCACAAAGGCATCTGACGGCTCGTTAAATCCGATATGTCCGTTGTGCCCCAGGCCCAGAAGCTGAATGTCAATTCCGCCCAGGAGCTCTATCAGATTTTGATACCGCTCACACTCCCTGTCGGTATCCTGATTCATTCCATCTGGTAAAAACTGCCTTCCCTTTGGCAGATTCACCTTGGAAAATAAGTGCTCTGCCATAAAATAGTGGTAGCTCTGCGCATTGTCCGGTGCAAGACCATAGTACTCGTCCAGGTTGACTGTGGTAATCTGGGAAAAATCCAGATCCTCGTGCTGGCACCATGTTGCCAGCTGTTCGTATATGCCGATTGGCGTTGATCCGGTCGCCAGTCCAAGAACACTCTTTGGCTTTAACGTGATCTGCGCCGCTATAATACTTGCTGCCTTCCGACACATATCGCTATAATGATCTGCTATTAGTAATCTCATTTGTTCTCCTTTTTCATTCACTCTGATGCGCTGCTGTGCTGGTAGACCAGTCCGGCAGCCCCAATCAGGCCCGCAAGATTTCCATTTTCTGCGATGACCACTCTGGGAATATATGTGACTGTATTTCCAAAGCAGTTCTCCTGCAGATACTGGTTGAGCGGATCTGTCAGCTTTTCTCCCTGCGCGCACACGCCGCCGCCAAGCACGATGACATCCGGCCGAAAAATATTGGCAAGGTCCGCAATACCGTCTGCCAGATAGCCAATATAATTCTCTACAAGCGTCTTCCCACATCTGTCGCCGGCCTCTGCCGCATCGAACGGTATTTTGGCGTTCATAGCCTCCAAGTCATGCCCGCACAGCTCCCATAGGATGGAATCCGGATGCTGTCTGGCCATCTTCTTTGCATCATCAATCAGCGCTGTTGCGGAGGCGTATGCTTCCAGACAGTCATATCTGCCGCAGGTGCATCTGCGTCTCTCAGAACCACATTTGATGTGTCCAAGCTCTGCGCCGCCAGTATGACCGCCCTCAAATATCCTTCCATTGAGAACAATACCGCCGCCGACTCCTGTACCCAGTGTCAAAAACACTGCATTCTGGTATCCTTTTCCCGCTCCTTTGAGCACTTCGCCGAGCGTCGCGCAGTTGGCATCATTCTGGACAAAGACCGGAACTGGCAGATATTGTTTCAGCACATCTGCGAGCGGAACATGATCCCACTCAATATTATTAGAATATAATACAATTCCATTTTCGCTGTCGATAATTCCAGGGCTGCCCACACCAACTCCCAGGCAGTCCGCCACTATATAACCATTTTCCTCCAGAAGTGCCGCTGCGGTTCTTCCCATATCCGCAATCACCTGCTCATAAGGTCTTTGGGCATTTGTCGGTATCGATGTCTGCGCCAGCACTTCACAGGACGCGTCTACCAGCCCGATCTTCACCGCGGTTCCTCCAAGGTCAATCCCTACCGCTATCTTGTCTGACATCGTTTTTCCTCCAAACTGCCGGCGGTCCGAAAACCCGGACGCCGGCAAACTACTTTTATTCCAGGGTATCCTCTAATCCGTATACCTCTACTTCATAGATACGCGCTGCACTGTCGCTTCCCTGTGTCGGCTTGTTCACCACAAGTTTGACATACTGTGCGTTCACAGGCGCAAATGCATCATGTGTCGTGCCCGCTGTATTTCTGGTCACGCTGCGCACCTCCTCAAATGCTGCGCCATCCTCGCTGACGTAGATTGCATAGGACTTTGTATTCATGTCTGCACTCTCTCCGCCTGCCTCTGCATGGTAGACATCCACTGCACTCACTGTCTTCACAGAACCGAGATCCAGTGTAATCTCATGCGGTGCGCTTCCTGTCGCACACCATTTCTTTGTGTAATCGCCGTCCACTGCAAACTGCGGCGCCTCGTTGTCATTGACATATGCGTCAGCCTCTGTGCCAGCTCCCTGTGACAGAAGCACAAGTCCTTCTGATGCCTTTTCTGTGATTACGATATAGCCTTCCATCGCGGCTTCACTGCTGCCGGACTCGTTCTCTGCTTTCATGGAAACGGCATACACTCCCTCTTCTGCATATGTAACAGAAACCGTATCACCCTCTGCGCTCTCCTTGTCTGCACCGGTCAGTGTCCAGGTAACTTTCTGCGTGTTCTGTGAGCTCAGACTCTGGAACGTAATCGTCTCTCCTGGCGCTGCCAGTGTGATATCTGCCGTAAATGCCGCCTTCGGAATGCTGTTGTCCGGCCAGTCCATGGTAACGGCTGCGCTGGTGCCTTCTGCCAGAAGTGCGTTTACCGGAACTACCTCAAATGTGGACTTGTTTGTCTCGTCCGTGCGCGGCAGTGTATTAATATAGAAGCTGTTTGTGTTGGATACGCCCAAAAGCGACTTGGTCTGGTCCTGATTTATCCGATAAACTTCATAGTAATCTGTCTGCGCGTCGCTGTCCCATGAGAGGCGCACACCTGCATACATTCCATCCTCGTCAAACTCGCTGTCAAGCACCTTCACATTGCTCACAGAAGCAGTTTCCTCTGCATCGGCCTCAATCATTGTGATATTTCCAAAACGGAACTGCAGATTGTCAATATCCGCGCCGGATGTCAGCCTGTAAGAGATCGCCTTTACTGTCTTTCCTGCTAATTCAGATGTTGTATAATTGACTGTCGTCCACTCATCCTGAACTTTTTTGTCGCCCTCAAGTACCAACTCGGATCCATCGTCAAACGTCAGCACTGCGTCAAGCGCAACCTCTGCACCCTTCGCCCTTGCTGTGGTGGTAAATGTCATCTTGTCTGATACTGGCAGGCTCGCGCTGTACAGCTTGATGTCAGACGACACACCCTGTTTCATCGTTCCGCGCAGAATCAGGCTGGTTCCGCCGTAGTATGCATCGCCCACATCAAGGTCAGCTGACAGCTTGTTGCCCGATCCATCCTCGATGATATAGCGGTATGTCGGCAGGACATCCGATATACTTCTATTGTTCCAGTCAAGCATGCTGATCTGCTCGCCCTTCTTATAAAAACCATATCCGTTTCCTGTCGAGAAGTTGGTCACAAACGGAAGGGATGTGATTGCGGTACGCTCCACCACATATGTAGAGATACCACGCCAGTCTGTGTCACCTTCTGCATTGATTTCTGCGGAAGGGTCGCCCTTGGAATTAACCCACAGTTTATTTTCCTTTTTCCAGAAATCCTGTATCATCTGTGAGGAAAAATACGACCAGCTTGGGCAGTAAAGTCCCAATGACGTATACGTTCCTCCATCTGGATTCTCAAACAGGTTCCACTTGATCGGTGTGTCATAACCGTTGCTCTGCAAGTCAATTCCGGCATATAAATCATACGGATCAATCTGATTCTCTTCTGCCAGTGCCGCGGACGCTTTGAGCAGTTCGTCTGGTGCAAGGGAGTCCGTTGTCCACCAGAAATTCAGGAACATGGCATCCGCTACAGACGCGTCCTCGTCATTTTTCAGATATGCGATATTCTTCTCCGTCAGCGCATTCTGCCAGTCCATCTCGCCATCCACTGTCATAGAATCATAGTACACGAGCTCCAAATCCGGCGCTTTTTCCTTATAGTAAGAAAGAAATCCCTGCATCTTCGCCGCATGTTCCTTTGTCAATGGCTCTGTGTCCGTTCCCTCTGTCTCCTGATTGATAAACCAGCCATCGAATCCATATGTGTTGGCAACTTCAATCAGTTTATCCACAACCGGATAGCTTCCGTCATCCGACTGCTGCAGAAGGTCATCCAGCCATTCCATCTTTCCGCCATGTGCGGTCTGTGGCATAAATACCGTTCCAATGACCTTCACACCATTCTTGTGTCCTGCATCCACTACATCGGCACTCGGTGCCACAATTAATCCCTCTCCGGAAGAACCGCCCCAGTACACCAGCAAATCCACATACTGCCAGTAGGAGAAGGCGTTTGCCTCCGCCTTGTTCAGTCCATGCGGGGAGTTTCCGCTGGTGCTGCCGTTCATGATGGAGATTGCCATAATCTGTGTATCTTTATTCTGTGTGGCGTTTACCGTGTCAAGTGATGCAATGTCCGCGCGCTTTGCAAGCGGTACGGTACTGACGTTAAAGATCAGATCTTCATCGTCTGCAGCCTTCCACTCCAGCAGCTGTGCCGGAAACCAGTAAGATGCTTCCGGCTGGCGTGTCATGGTAAGCTCCTTGTTTCCGTTCTCCTCTGTCACGGAGTAGTTTGACACGGACGCTGCCTGCTGTTCTGTCTCTGGCTCAGGTGCCGCTTCCGTGCTGACTTCCGTCTGTACGGGCTCCTGTGATGCCGTCGTCTGTGTGTCCTGCTCTGCATTTCCGCAGGCTGCCATGCTGAGCATCATGGACGCCGCCACAATAATGCTGATAATCTTTTTATTATAATTTTTTCGCATAATATATTTGTCTCCTTTAAATCTAACAATTAACAAATCTTTACTGTCACTACTTCATACGGCTTCAGCACGACTTCAATTTCCCTGCCCGCCACAACAGCCTCGCATTCTGTTTCCTCCAGCAGATTACAGATATATGCTTTGTTGAAATCCGTGTTTACTGTCAGCTTTGTCTTTGTGTATGCATTTTCTGATTCGTACATACGAATGACTGTTCCGTCTTTGTCCTCGGCATTTTTGATCGTCTCGATCACGACGTTTGCATGCGCCACGGATGCGTAGGAGTATGCTGCCTTCTCCTGCGTCTGTGTCTGTACGAGCAATGGCTGATTCAGCTTGTATGCCTCTGCCACTGTTCCGGCGGCACGCCATCCTTCGGCATGCGGATAGATCGCATACGTAAACTCGTGCTCCTCCTGGTCAGTGGTCGGATTCGGCTCGATTCCTGATTTGATCAGTGTCAGTGCCATATTGGAGTCCTTCACGGAATGTCCATACTTGCAGTCATTCAGCAGGGAAACTCCATAGTGTCCCTCAGAGAGATCCATCCACTTCTGTCCGCAGCTCTCAAAGCGCGCCACATCCCAGCTCGTGTTCTGGTGGGTCTTTCTGGTCAGATTGCCAAACTGTATGTCAAACGCTGCCTCGTCTGTGTGCACTGCCACTGGAAAATGCACTTTCAACAATGTCTGATGTTCCTTCCAGTCAACATGGGTCACAAACTCAATCCTGCGGCTGTCTGCATAGAATATAATCTGCTGCTGGATTGTAGACTGCGATGCCTTCCTCGTAATCTCAAGCACTGCACGCACTGCACCAATCTCTGTCCACTCCATGTGCTCCACATTGTCTACATCCCAGTATTTTTCTGTATAATAGATATCAATATCCCAGTTGTCAAAGTAAATCGGCTTATCCTCATACATGCGCAGAAGGTTTGCCCGCTCTCCCTGCTGTACTACCTCGCGGTCATTTTCCTTGTCATAAATGCTGGTGAACAATCCCTGCTGGTCAAACGTAACTGTGTAGAACGGTGTCTCCAGCTGATACTCCCCAGTCAGTGTAAACGGAGCCTTTTCGATTTCACACGCTGTATCGCTCACTGTGAACGACCTGTAGCCCTTTGACGGCAGATTGCGCACAAACGCCACGCTTCCGTCCTTTGTCTTCTGCACCGGATAGACCACACCGTCCGAATCCACAAGTGCACTGCCCTCGAGCGCGCCAAGATTCACAATGTCATCCCTTACCTTGCCTGTCGTATTGAAAATCGTGACTGCCTCTCCGCTTCCAGCGATTGCTTTGCTGCGCTCCGCAGTCATTGATGCAAGCTGCTCTGCCAGTCTGCCGTACTCCTCCTTCGTCACCTCATAAACCTCATGGATGGATGATCCGGGAAGAATGTCATGGAACTGATTCAGCAGCACCACCTTCCACATTGCATCCAGCTCTTCCTGTGGATATGCCATCTCTGGCGCTGTCAGTACAGACAACAATTCCAGATCCATCAGACCCAGCTCGGATTTCCGATTAGAACGTTTGTTTCTTGCCATGGAAGTCAGCGTGCCTCTGTGATACTCAAAGTAGAGCTCTCCCTCCCACACCGGAAGCCGTTTGCTGCCGCTGACGCGCTCATTCAGCTCGTCAAAGAAAGTGCGCGCAAATGCCTGACGAACTTTTGGAATGCCCTTGACACCCTTTTCCATACGAATCGATGTCTCCAGCATCTCCCTTGTCGGGCCGCCGCCGCCGTCGCCATAGCCGTAAGAGATCAGAATATCATTGTTGATATCCTTATTCTGATAGCGCATCCAGCCACCCATAATCGCGTCGGGATGAAGCATTCCGTTGTAGGTTGTGAAGAAATCCTTGATGGGCTGATTCACACCTAATGTCGTAATCAGATGTGTCAGTACCTCGGTTCCGTCAATACCTCTCCAGCGCATCGTGTCATAAGGGATTTTGTTAAACTGGTTCCATGCAAGCTTGGTAGTCATAAAATAATCGATCCCGCACTTTTTCATAATCTGCGGAAGTGCACCGGAATAGCCAAATACGTCCGGCAGCCACAGGATGCGGTTGTCCACGCCAAACTCTTCCCGGAAGAAGCGCTTGCCATGCATAAACTGGCGCACGAGGGACTCTCCTGAGGTCAGATTGCAGTCTGCCTCCACCCACATGCCGCCTTCCGGCTCCCAGCGGCCTTCTTTGATGCGCTCCTTCGCCTTCTCGTACAGTTCCGGATAGCGCTCCTTCAAAAATGCATAGAGCTGCGGCTGGCTTGACATAAACTTGTAATTCGGATACTCCTCCATCAACTTCAAAACGGTTGCAAAGCTGCGCCCGGTCTTCTCCCTTGTCTGAGCCACCGTCCACCACCATGCGACGTCGATGTGTGTGTGCCCAATACAGGTTGCAATCACGTCCTGATAGCCTGCCAGATCGGAATACAATGCCTTGTCAATATAGTCCGAAGCCTCGGATAACGTGCGGTAAAACGCCTCGGAGTATGGAGTACGAAGATCGAGGAAATTCACTGTCTGATTCAGTATTTCTTCGATGTCTTTGCGGTTCTTGTCATCCTCCTCCATTCTGGAAAACGCTGCGAGCGGCACCCACAAATCATAGTAGAGCTTCTCAATCTTATCATCAACCTCATGCATCTCCACGATCAGGTTGAACTCTGTGTGCAGTGTTCCTGTATATGCCTGGAGACCGATCTCCAGCACATCTCCCTCTTTTGCCGACGGGGACAAAAATACATCCCTGTGGTTCATGTCGATGCCCTGTATCACTTCCCCGTTTACAAACAGTAAGAACTGTGGATTCTTTGCATCATCCCACTCGTCAATCTGTGTGCGCACATGGAGCCACATCCGCTTTCCATCCAGCTCACGAGGCACCTGATACGTCGTCTTGAACCAGTAGTGACGGTCCTTTCCATACCAGTGCATCTTCTGACAGTCAAATTCTTCCCATACTGCCGGGTCCGCCTCCGCTTCCTCGGGGCGTAAGTAATTTCCTTCTTTATACTGCCAATTATCAATTGTAAACTTCTGTTTAATTTTTAATTTCTTTAACTCCTCACAGATTACATTGACCCTTTTGTCCAAAAAATGCATATATACCTCCATTCCTGCATTGCTATGCAGAACATTTTTGTTATCAATTATTTTCAATGCTGACTGTTAAAAAGGCTGCCGCAAAATTTATCAAAGCTTTCACTTTTTTATTTGCGGCAGCCTGTCCTGGACTCCTACTTGATTCAAACGGGATCCATATAAGCCATCAGACGGTCTACAGTCGTAAATGCAAGCCCAGTCACGGTATCTGCACAGCCGTAATAAATTGCAATTCTTCCCGTCGCCGCATCTGCAAGCGCCGCACACGGAAATACCACATTGGGCACATCTCCGACACACTCATAGATTTCATGAGGTCCTAAAATATAATTCTTTGTTCTCTTGATTACCTTCCACGGCTCTTCCAAATCGAGCAGCGCACAGCCCATTCTGTAGACAAAACCGTTGCATGTATTGATGACGCCGTGATAAATCAGCAGCCAGCCCTCGTCTGTCTCAATCGGCACGCTTCCCGCACCGATCTTGGTACACTGCCATGCTGAGGCATCGCCTTTGATTGTTCCCATCACAAATCGATGGCAGCCCCAGTATTTCAGATCCGGGCTCTCGCTCAGGAAAATATCCCCAAACGGCGTATGGCCGTTGTCACTCGGACGACTCAGCATATAGTAATTGCCACGAATCCTGCGCGGAAACAGCACGCCATTGCGGTTAAACGGCAGAAATGCGTTTTCCAGCTGGTAGAAAGTCTTAAAATCAAAGGTATATCCTACCCCAATGGTCGGATACTCATGGTAACCGTTGCACCATGTGATATAGTACCTGTCCTCTATAAAGCAAACCCTGGGGTCATACCGGAAATCCCTCCTGGCCACTTCTGGATGTGCCCCCTGAAATGCGATTGGGTCGTCAGAAATATCCCAGTGGATGCCATCCTTGCTGAATCCAGCGAAGATATCCATGCTGATCGATCTGCTGTCACAGCGGAACACACCTGCATATCCATCCTCAAAAGGGACAACGGCACTGTTAAAAATACTGTTGGAATTTTTGGTTGCAAATCGTTCAATGATAGGATTTGCATGATAACGCCACACTGGCAGTTTTTCCGCTGTTCCTGGATCCTGCCATGGCATATTGGGCAGATTATTTCCGATTATTTTAGCCATTTGCCGACACCTCTGTCTTCTATTATTTTTTATTTGCCCATAAACTCGTCAACCTGTCTCTGAGCCTCGTCCATAACATCCTGCCATCCTGCCTTCAGCAGTTCTTCTTTGATCTTTGGCACTACGACTTCCGGATCCTGCACACCAGTCATAACCTCACTGCGGTAACGCAGCCAGATCTCACGGCAGTTTGCCAGCTGGTCGGATACCGGATTGGTATCAAATGTAAAGCCAAGCATTACAGAGGACTCCGCTGCCTCATTCAAAGCCTTAACCTCATCCCACTGATTAAACTCATCTGTGTCAAGTGTTGTAACAGTAAAGAACGATCCCTGTGTGTAACCTGCCAGCGCCCAGTCGTTGTTGATCTTATGCACTTTGCCGTCCTCTGTGTACTCGAAGTTCACGCCTTCCTCACCATAGTAGAACAAGTCGCGGAGCTTTGTGTCACAGTTTACCAGATCCAGAAGCTGTAAACACTTTTCAGGATATTGTGTATTGATAGAAACCATGTTGAGAGAACCTCTAACAGTCTCATTGGAGAGAATTGTCTTCTCAATCTGCTGTACGACAACGTCCTTGCCCATCTGAGGACCCCATGAAGTCACGCCTGCGGACTCCCAGCCCTGAGCAACACGCCACATATTGTAAACACGTCCTTCTGTCAGTGTCGCGGCATCCGGATTGATAATTCCCTTCTGATACCACTCATGTATAATCTTGAGCTGATCCATAATGTCCTGCTCTTCCAGTGTAAAGCATACTCTTCCATCCTGATCGTCGAACCGCACACCGAGAATCTGAGTACCAGCTCCAATCTGATCATACACATCAAAGATATAGTACAGGCCGTCGTTCTTCACATATACCGGGTAATCGTTCTTATCAGCCTTCAATGTCTCAAAAGTCTCTGTCATGGAATCAAGTGTTATGAGAGACTTGATATCAAGACTGTACTCATCAACCAGCTCTTTGTCCCAGATCGCATAATTGGTGATAGAGCTGTCCTTATAGGTAGGAACACCGTAAATCCTGTCCTTTACACGAACACCATCCCAGTACTTATCCGGCATAAGCTCCATCAAACCAGGCATATTGGCCTCAAGCAGATCCGTGATATCCGCATATGCACCCAGGTTAATATCTGCAACATAGTTATTACCATTTCCAAATATAATATCATATGGTTCATTGGTGCTGACGATAATGTTGCGGCGGTTATCCCAGTCACCCCATGGAATCACTTCCATCTCAAGATTCACGCCAATCTTCTCTCCGATATATGCATTGACTGACGAAATCCAGGAATCATAATTGGTCGGCATACCATTACCGATCGTCACCCACTTCAGATTTACAATCTCACCGCTGTTACTGCTCTGAGACTGTGCGTTGTCACTGCTCTGGCTGCCTGACGAAGATGCTGTATTGTCTCCGCTGCCTGTATTGTTTGCAGTATCTCCACTGCCGCCGCAGCCTGTCAGCATTCCCATTGCCATCACTGCCACAAGACCAGATGCTAATAACCTTTTCAACTTCATAATAACTTCCTCCTTCTTTGCTTGTTTATAAATTTCTTCACACTTTATTCCTTAACCGAACCGATGGTCAGGCCGGAAATGAAATACTTCTGGAAAAACGGATAGGTACATGCAATTGGTACGATGATGACAATCGCAATTGCCATTCGCACACTTTCTGTAGGCATGGAAGCCTTGTACTGCTGCAGCGACAGGCCGCCATACGGATTGTTTGCGATGTACTCAATATTCTTTTGTATATTGTTCAACAAGGACTGCAGCGTCTGCAGATTCTTGTCTTGAATGTACAAGGAAGCTTGGAACCAGTCATTCCAATATCCAAATGCCGCAAACATACCAATTGTCGCGATAACGGGCTTGGAAATCGGCATTACAATCTGAGACCAGATACGAAACTGCCCGGCACCATCAATCTTTGCCGATTCTATAATCGAATCCGGAACTGTCGTTCTGAAAAATGTACGGCAGATCGTCACACTGAAGGATGAGCACGCAAGGGGCAGTATCAGCGCCCAAATCGTATTGCTCAGACCTAAAATGTTATTTACTACCACATAGCTTGCCAGCATACCGCCATTGAATACCATCGGTATGAAAATCAGCCATGTATACAGCTTTTTCAGCTTGAAATTTCTTCTGGAAACAACATAACCCATAGAAGTATCCAGCGCAATTGCGATAATGGTACCCAAAATGGTTACCAGAACAGACATAAATGCCGCGCGCAGGATCATTCCGCGTTCATTCCACAAAAATTTGTACGCCGAACCGGAAAACTGTGCCGGAATCAGCTGATATCCGCTTACACGAAGAGCCTCCTCGTCAGTGATAGAAATTGAAAACACAAACAACAGCGGAATCACACACATCACTGCCAAAATCAGAAACACGATGTTGAACACGATGTTTGTGGATTGTTTAATTTGATTCAATGACTGGCCGCTTTCTTCTTTTGCCACATGAACACCCCCTAATTATATAATCCTGTTTTCGTTGTCTAATTTGCTCACAACCCAGTTTGCAAACAGAATCGTGCCACAGCTGCAGATTGCCTGGAAGAAGGACGCTGCCGCCGTCTGACCGATTGGCGCTGTAGACTGGATCGCATTGTATATATATGTATCAAAGGTCGATACTGTCGTATACAATGACGCTGGAATACGTCCGGTCACCTGATAGAACAGACCGAAATCCGAGTTGAAGATCTTACCGCAGTCCAGAATCAGCATCATGATAAATACTGGTTTGATTGCCGGAAGCGTGATATGTCTTGCCTGCTGCTTCTTGGTGGCACCATCCATAACCGCTGCCTCGTAGAGTGACGGGTCAATTCCTGTGATACTTGCCAGATAGAGCACCATTCCATATCCCATACCTTTCCATGTATTCAGGAAAATCAGGATAAATGGCCAGTATTTCGGCTCCTGATACCACATGATGCGCTCTCCGCCGAGCGATGTGATAATTCCGTTGATATATCCTCTCTCCGGTGTCAGCAGTGCATAGACAAAATAGCTGACAACAACCCATGACATAAAGTATGGAAGGAACATCATCGTCTGATACACCTTGGAACCCTTCTTGTTGCGCATACTGCTCAACATCAGTGCCCCTCCCACTGCAACGCTTGCACTGATAATAATGAATGCAATGTTGTAGAGTATCGTGTTCCTCAGAAGCATTGTGAATGAGTTGGATGTAAAGAAATAGCTGAAATTGCCAAATCCCGCCCATTCACTGTGCAGGAGGTTGTAGATAAATCCATGTCCGCCTTGCTGCAGTTTGTAGTTCTTAAATGCAATGATAATACCAAACATTGGCAGGTATGAAAATGTCAAAAACCATAACAATGTCGGCAGTGACAGAAGAAACAACTCCGTGTCGTCACGTGACCATCGCTTCCACCAAGGCTTGCCGGATTTACTCCCCCCTCCGTCAGTCGTTTTGCGATTTCCCATTTGATTTACCTCCTTCTATTTATGTTTGTCAACGTTATATTAACATTTATAAATTCAAATGTCAATTATATTTTATCTTTTTCATTGTTTTATCTAACTTTTTGCCGTTTCTTTTGGTTAATATTATTAGTATCCCAATATAACCACTCATAAAGTATACATTTTTGACAATAACTTTTGTCAACATTTTATAGTCAAAAACACAATATACCTTATTTACTTTGTATATTTTTTGTCAAAATCATCTAACATTAATGATAACGTCTTAAGGTACTCTGTGCTTTCCAGCCGCATGAAGAAAAATTAAACAGTTTCTTTCTTTAACATTTGTAAACTAATCTGTTGTGTTTTGAGACTTTATGTGTTATAATGATATCAATTATTCTAGATTATTGTCAGAAAGGGGAAATTCTATTCTATGGAAAAAGTTACAATGAAAGATATTGCAGATGCGCTCAATATATCCCGAGTCACTGTCAGTAAAGCTTTTAACAACCAGGCTGGCGTGTCAGATTCCCTTCGGGAGATGATTTTTGCAAAAGCAAAGGAGCTTGGATATGCCAAACTTCCCTATCAGATATTGGAACAGCCCCAGCAGACACAGCGCACAGTCTCCCTGATTGTATCAAGGCCGGACTCTGCACTCTTCTGGACAAACATCATCCACCGTATGGCGCAGGAACTTTCCAATTACAATGTCAATTTGATGTACACCTATGTTCCTTCTACATACACAAAATCCTTCAATCTGCCCCCCATTCTCACGAATGGGAGTGTCGATGGTGCTGTCATACTCAATGTCTATGACCCGGTCATTCTGAACATGATAAACGAGCTTTCTATCCCCAAAGTATTTCTTGACTCGGTCCCTTCTCTGTCTGACTACCAGTTAACGGGTGACCTCGTCCTGATCGAAAGCTTCCGCACAGAGGCTAAAATAACAGATCTGCTGATACAGGACGGCCATACCGAGATTGGGTTTCTCGGGGATATCGATTACGCATTTACCAACAAGGAACGATACCTTGGCTACTGTGACTGTATGAAAAAGCACGAGCTTGTTGTGCGCTCGGAGCACTGTCTCACAGGACGCATTGACATCTTTTCTTATGACAAAAAGTTGTATGCGTTTCTGGACGAGCTGCGAAACTGGCCCACTGCTTTCGTGTGCGTCAGCGATTATGTTGCCAATTTTGTACAGTCCTACATTGACAGCAACCCGCACCGCATACCACACCCGGTTGTGCTCACCGGATTTGACAACAGCGGCGAGTACGCAAATGTTGCGGGGCGCATCATCACGGCCAACGTTTCGACAGGACTCCTCGGAAAACGGCTTGCAATGCAGTTGATATTCCGCTCCGATCACCCGGATGCTCCACTCGAACTGACATTTGTCAAGCCGTCAATCATTATACCATATATAGACAATTAGAACTCATTTCTGCCCCGCAGACCGTCTGCATACCAGAACACAATCTCCGCGATGTGATGCAGGTCGCCTTCCCGGCTTCCTGCGCGCCATTGCCGCTTATATGCCATAAACCATCGCTCCATCCTGGACGCCAGCCCGAATGCCTTCTCTTCATCCCAGGCTTCTCCGCGCTCCTTTGCCGCAAACATTGCACCTGTCTCGTTCCATATCTGTACCGCCTCACCTGCAAGGTCCAATGCTTCCACAAGGGGCCTTGCTTCCGGTTCCATGCTGACCACTGTCCGTTTGATCTGCTGTAAGAGTGCGCGAATCTTTTGATTTGCCTCCGCTGCAGCGCCTTTTTGTTCTACAGCCTTCGGCAGCAGACTATCCTTTTCCGGATCGTGGTGCAGCGCATATTTTTCATAGTATACGTTTGCCGCCCACCAGTCAAATATGCTGTGTTTTGAAATCTGCGCCATCAGTCCTGCGATGGATCCAGAACTGTCCCCATATTCCAGATGCGAGATCTGCCTGTTCATCTCATCGAATTCAATTTCTTCCTGGTTCCACGAAAAGCAGGCGCCGTAGATCATGCCCGGCACAGAAAATTCAGGATCATTGACATGTCCGCAATCGCCCCAGTCCGTATTCAGAATCCCCTCAGCCTGATATTTTCGGGCAAATCCGCACATTCTGGTAATGTTGCGATACGAGTTTTCGATCAGATTCACCCATTGGTTCCAGCCGCACACGCCAGGGCAGAGATACTGTCTGGCGCCAGCCTGCGCCATAAGGCGGCACTCCTCCTCCCTCTGCATGGGCGCATAGCCCCATGTCAGGCACAGTGTATTTTCCGGAAGCCTGCTGATATATTCAGGATTCCTGCAGATAATGTCTCCAAAAAACTGCGGCTGTTTTCCGTGCGCTGTCAAAAATGTACACAACTCATTCACAAACTTGATGTACATCTCATGGGCACCCTCGCGCAGTGCTGTCTCCTTTGATTTTACGCTTCCCAGATCAAATGTTTCATCGGCACAGATGTTGAATTTGTCCGAAGAAAACAGCGCCCCGTACTCTGCAAGCATGCTCTTGATGAGTGGCAGCGTCCTCTCATCGGCAGTATTGACTGTGTGATGGCGCATTCTGTCCCAGAACGAAAACGGCTCCTTCCAGGAATCCTCACGCTCGCACAGATGACCATAGCTTTTCGTCGAGAGAAGCATATACAGATGACCAAAGCTTGCAAGCGCGGGAACCAGCTCGATATGACGCTCCCGGCAGTAGCGGTCCAGTTCCAGAATATCCTCCGCCGTCAGCGGTGTTTCATCCCGCCACATTTCTGTTAAATCCCGGAACAAATACGTATGCTCCACATATAGCTGAAACTGGTTCACCTTATATCGGCTAATGCGGTCAACCATTCTTTTCAGGCCGGAGAGCTTCAACACACGCCCCCTCGTCTCGTCAAAGAAATACCCGCGGCATTTGATATCCGGCACATCTGCTATCTCCGCACATGCAATCATGCCGCCGCACTGCGCTGCAATCTGGCTTAGTGTCTGCACGCCGTAGAGCACGGCCGCGCCGTCGCCGCCCGCGATCACAATTCCCTTTTCTGTCACGGAAAGATGATACTCCTGTTCACCAAGACCAGAATCAGTCGTCAGGAAGATATCCCCCTCCCGACATGCGCCCTTTGTCACCGCGCACTCAATCCCGGTGCTCTTTTTCAGATTCTCCTGCAGAATGGATGCATAGACCATTCCATATTCTCCTGCCGTATTGCCGATTGTAATCATGCTGTTCCAGCCAAGCTCATAAAATCCTTGTTTTTGTTCTATCTGTTTGGGTTTTGGCAGCAATTCCATCATACACCCTCCCTATCCTATCTCAATCTCTAATGTTTCGACTGTCTTTCCCGTCAGCTGCGCACTGCGCGGATCGGGCTGCATTCCTCCCACATAAATCACACAGCGTCCTTTTTGCAGCGTTTTCTCTCCTTTTTCATTGTAGAGCGTAAACGCATCGGGAGACAGATGAATCGTAACCGTTCGCTCCTCCCCCGCCTTTAGCGGCAGTTTCACAATGTGCCTGAGCTGTCCGTGCGGCATGTTCGAATGTGCTGCACGCACATACACCTGCACTGTCTCTGTCGCGTCCACCGCCCCCACATTCTTTACCGTCGTGCAAAAATCAACCCCATCTGCCGTCAATGTCTCCCCGGTCAGAAGCTGTGTGCCGCGATATGCAAACTCCGTGTAGGACAGGCCATATCCAAACGGATACAGTGCCTCCTGCTGCATATAGCGATAGGTTCTGCCGGCCATCGCATAATCCTCAAAAGCGGGGAGTTCCTCCGTCGTCCGGTAGAAAGTGACTGGCAGCTTCCCCTCCGGCACTGCGTCCCCGAACAGCAGCTGCGCTATCGCCCTGCCGCCTCTCGCGCCCGGATACCATCCTTGCAGGACTGCATCCAGATGCGTGTCTGCCCATGTGACTGCATGCGCGCCTCCCGACAGCAGAATCAGTATCATAGGCTTTCCGCTGTCTTTTGCGATCTCCAGCAGCTCCTGCTGTACACCAGGCAGATTCAGGTCTGGTTTATCACCGCTTCCGTACTCATTTCCTGCATCTCCCTGCTCGCCTTCCACGCTGGCGTCCAGCCCCATGACAGCGATCACGATGTCGCTCTCGCTGCATACCTGGCGAACCTCCGCCGCGCGGTCATTGGCCTGTGCCAGTCTGGTCGTCCGGTCTTTGTACAGGTGTCCTCCCTCAGAATAAAGAACACGCACACTGTCCCCGACGTAATCCTGAATTCCCTCGAGCACTGTGATATAGCGCGCGGATGTCCCCTCATAATTGCCGACCAGAGCGCGTCTGTTGTTCGCATTTGGTCCAATTACGCCGATCGTCTTTATCCTGGATTTGTCAAGCGGCAGAATGTGATTTTCATTTTTTAGAAGAACGACGGAACGCCTTGCTACCTCCTCATTCAGCTCCTGCATTTCTCTGGAATCGACCACGCGAAACGGAATGTTATCGTACGGATTGTCTCCCTTCTGGTCAAAGACTCCCAGTTTCATTCTCGCTGTAAAGAGATTGACAACAGCCTCATCGATGCGCGCCTCGTCAACCAGTCCTTCCCTGGCAGCCTGCACCAGAAACGCAAACGTCTTTCCGCAGTTTAAATCACATCCGTTATTCATTGCCATCGCTGCCGTATCGGCCGGCGTCGAGGTGACATGGTGTCTCAGGTGAAAATCGTCAAGCGCCCCGCAGTCAGAGACCACATGCCCTTCAAATCCCCATTCCTCCCGGAGTATGTCAATCAGCAGTCTGCGGTTTCCGCAGCACGGCACACCGTCAAGCCTGTTATAGGCTCCCATGACTGCCTCCACCTTCGCCTCCTTCACGCAGGCCTCAAATGCCGGAAGATAGGTCTCCCGCAAATCCTGCTCACTGACGCATGCATCAAACTCATGCCGCACTTCTTCAGGTCCGCTGTGTACTGCCATGTGTTTTGCACACGCCGCTGTCTTGAGATAATTCTCGTCATGCCCCTGCAGCCCTTCAATATAGCGCACTCCCAGGCGGCCAGACAGATAAGGGTCCTCCCCGAACGTCTCCTGTCCCCGCCCCCAGCGCGGGTCCCTGAAAATGTTGACATTGGGTGCCCAGAAGGTCAGTCCTTTGTATATATCTGTGTCTTTTCCCGCCTGCTGCATGTTGAACTTCGCCCTCGCCTCGGTGGAAACCGCATCGCCCACTTTTTCCATGAGATCCTCGTCAAATGTCGCAGCCATGCCAATCGCCTGCGGAAAAACAGTTGCCGTCCCGGCTCTGGCAACACCGTGCAATGCCTCATTCCACCAGTTATATGCCTTGATTCCAAGGCGCTCTATCGCCGGTGAGCGGTGAAGCGTCTGCGCCACCTTCTCTTCCAGTGTCATCTGTCTGACCAGTTCCCACGCACGCTCACGGTATGATGTTAACATTTCCTTGTTTTGATTCAGTTCCATAAATTGTCCTCCTGAAAAGAGATTTGTAAAATATGACAAGAAACCATATTGAATGTAACCAAACTACTTTACATATTGTTAATCACACTATAGCAATTTACTTTACATTTTGCAAGCAGAATTTGTAACGGATTCCAATTCTTTAGTGAATTTGATGTGACTGTTCACTCCGTTCCAGTAACAATTTGATAACTGTCCTGTCATTCTATCCCGTGATAAAAGATACCATCCCCAGATCCTTTTCCTGAAGCCTCCGCAGATTCTCCTCCAGCGAGCCTTCACACAGTTCCAATGCGTAACAGAATCCCCCGCAGCCGGACAAATCCATCCTGAAATTCGTCTCCCACGTATTGTTCATAATCCAGCTGTATGCAGGCCGATGGTTATTCTGCTCCTTATTGTCACACAGCAGAATCGGATGGTGCTGCAGCTGCCCCATATAAATCAATGGCGTGTCAAAAGTGTTGACCAATATCCCTTCCGTTCCCTTCTGGTACAGCAGGCCATCGTCTGCCATATAATATTCCATATTGCTTCCCGGAAGCTGGTCAATCCCCGGGCGCATTGCCACGCCGCCATTGTGAATATACAACGCGCTGTCCGGCAAATTCAGGGCAAGCGGCAGATAGACACTCTCGATGTCCTCACTCAGCGTTTTGGCAATCTGGTAAGTGAACTCAATGCGCGGCATCTTCCTGTACATTTTTATGATAATACTGCTATGCCGGGTCCCTTTCAGTGCAAATACCAGTTCTATCCGGTCAAACACCGCGCCGTGATCCAATATCCTGACATCCCGCAGCGTCCCCTGATGCTGTTCTGCATGGAGCCCTCTGATATTGCGTCCCAACAGGCGGCGCTCCTCATAGATTCCGTTTCGGATCTCTGTACATTCATAGATTGGCGTAAAAAATTTCTCAAAACCGTCCCTGAGCAGCTCTGTTTTGTCCTTTTTATTCCGGAACGATAAAATCCCTTTCCCAATCTGATACCGGATACAGAACCAGTCATTTTCCAGGCAGTACGGAAGCTGGCAGGATTCCCTGTCGTAGTCGTTCACAATATCCCGCACCCGTTCTGCGCCCACCCAGGCTGTGCGGGTGTACAGCTTCTGTGACGGCGCCGCCTGCTCCTCATACGAAAAAAGTTTTTCCTCCCCAGGCTCAAATTCTGCCAGAAAGCTCACCATAACGCCCCTTGGATGTGCACAGAGCTGTGCTCCCAGCACTTGCCCCGTCTTCAAATCTGTCACTTTCACACTTGGCAGAGAGAGCGTCTCCACATAAAATTCTACCGGAAATACCCCTTTTCTGCTGCTCATGGAAACCGCCTTTACCTGACCGCTCGTATTGTAATAGCGCAGAATATCCCCCAGCAGGTGACACTGCTCACTCCTGCGCATCGCACCCGCCTCATGTGTCCTGGAAGCGTAGCTGGTCTTGCGAATGTCGAGGTTTGTCACCATCGTGTCATAGGGATTTGTAATCGTGGCGGAATGTCCCCATGTGTGCTCCGCATAGAGCAGGGCGCTCTCCTCCCCCGCTTCTTTCAGGGCTTCGTTGCAGTGCCCTGTCTTTTCCTCCAGACGGTCGCAGATGTGCGAAATGCGCAGCCCTTCTTTGTAGTGCTTGACCGCATACGGAGTACTTCCCACGCCGTTTCCCCACCAGTCATTGATGCTGCCGCGGTACGCCGGCGCGTCCGACGTCTTTTCCCGAATCAGGTCATACAGCTCCTGCAGCGTCACCATCCGCAGTGTCACTTCCTCCCCAAAACGCTCGTTGAAAGCGTTTACCACAGCAATGATATCAGGATTGGCCGGCGCATTGTCGGAAAACACACCGCTGACACTGGTAATATAAAAATCATAAGGATATCCACTCTGCTCATACTCCGCAATGCTTTCTTCGAGCTTTTCGTGCAGGGCTTCCAGCGCAGACGTATTTCTGTCGCTGCCAAAATAGCTCTCCGTCATGTAGTTGACATTCCTGTTGAACACAATGCCCAGCGCATTTCCCAGGTTATAGTGCTCCCCGCTCCACACCAGAATCCTGCTGCCATTTTCACTTTCCCAGAAGTAGGGCTTCTGATTCTGGTACAGAGGGTACATTCCATGATGGGTATGGATATTCGTGAATAGAAATGCGACGCCGTTTTTGATCAGCACGTCCCTTGCACCCATGGAAATTCCGTTGATGTCCGCATTCATTGCCGTCTTTACAGGAAAGCCCTCCCCGGTAAATAATCTCTGCATCTTAGCGGTCCTGCGGTCAAGCATCCTGACATCCACCAGATCATTAAAATTCAGATAAGTCGCTGAAATACCGATATTTCCCTTTTTTACCAGATGGAAAAAATCTGCTTTTTCCGTCGTGGAAGCCGTCTTGAGAAACTGCTCGACGCAGTAGTATGTCTCACAGTTCCACTTAAAATCCCTTTCTGCAGTGTTCTGCGCATATCCGTTTTTGACCATTGCGATCACATTTCGGATATTATTCACCTGATTGTAGATAATCTGCTCCTGTAAATCCGTATACCCTACGTCGGTGTGCGAATGGTGTATGATGTACACCTGTCTGATTTGTTTTCCCATACATAATCCTCCCTGTTATTGGCGTACCATCAATGGCATTGTATGCGCCAAAGCATGGTACCTCTTTATTCTGTCATCATACATAAGGCCGTTTTAATTGTCAATACATAAAATTAATTTTTAAAATTTGTCTTTACATATTTACTTTTTCCCACTGACGCGCTATAATAAAAAACTGTTTAGAATTGACTTGTCAGTTTGACAATAAATTTACCATGGAGGGATACAGTCATGCAGTCACGTTATCTTCAAATCGCAGACCAGATACGAAGCCAGATTGCCGGCGGTGAATATGCTCTGGGAGACCAGATCCCCACAGAATATGAGCTCGCAAGGCAGCTGGATGTCAGTCGCCCTACAGTGCGTCAGGCGCTGGATTTGCTGACCCGGGAAGGGCGGCTGGTGCGGATCAAGGGCAGCGGCACATTTGTCGCCCAGCCCAAACTGGTTCATGAATCCACCAGCTTTGTGACCGGTTACAGGGAAGAAAGCCGAAAGAAAAACCGCACCCTGCACACGAAAGTAGTCTGCCTTGAGACACAGCACGCCGGCGATCAGGTTCGAAATGCTCTCAATCTGCATGCCGACGCGACCGTCACCCGGCTGACACGCATACGGCATCTCGAAAACATGTACGACAATGCACCTGTTGTATATACAACCTTATATGTGCCGACAAAGCTCTTTCCCGAAATGCCCCAGTTAGACTTCACGAACACCTCTTTTTATGATGCGCTGGACAGCAGACAGCTATCGGTCGTCCACGCTTCCCGCAGGCTGGAAATTGTCATGCCTCCCGCTGAAGTCGCAGCGGGTCTCGGGATTACTCCTTTTGAGCCCGCAGCCTATATCACTTCCCTCGGCTATACGAAGGAGAAACTTGCCGTGGAATACACAGAGAGCTATTACCCGGCAAGCCGGAGCAGTTTTCAGATCGAAATCAACCGCTAAACTGGAGGTGTTTTTATGGAGTCAACAAGTACATTTCGCCGTTTTCCTTCTATTAAAATAAGCGGTCACGACAATGCCGCTGCCACAGACTGCAGCGCGATTCGGGCACGATTGTCTGACCGCTGCCAGAATCGCAAAAAAACGGTTCTTGTAGCAGAGTGTTATCCCGGTGTCAACCAGGAAGAACTGCGGACACTGCTCACTTTTCCGCAGACAGACACGGTCATTCACAGCGATGATCTGGCACTGCTGCCTGGGGAAATCGACGCGCAGATTGATCGGGATATCACTGACGATCCGGTATTTGGAATTATGACAACCAGACGGCTGGAGGAATTCTATCCCCTGGAAAATCTCAAAGAGGCTCGCCGCCGGATTGACAGTGCCCGCTCTGGCATCGTACTGGTATACGGTGTGGGTGCCTCTCTGGTGTGCGACGGTGATATCTGCATTCTGGCAGACATCACGCGCTGGGAAATCCAGCTGCGCTACCGCCGCGGACTGTCCAACTGGCGAACCACACATACCAATCTTCCACGCAATGAAAAATATAAAAGAGGATTTTTTGCCGAATGGCGCTGGGCGGACCGCATCAAGGACAGGCTAATCCCCAAGATTGACTTTTACCTGGATATGACAACAGAGCAGGCTCCCGGCATGGTCTGCGGCGAAGCGTACCGCGATGCCTTAGGACAGGCTGCCAGACAGCCCTTCCGCATGGTTCCCTATTTTGATCCCGGCGTCTGGGGCGGCGACTGGATGAAAACGCATTTTGCCTTGCCGGAAAATGGCAGCAACTACGCGTGGAGCTTTGACGGCGTACCGGAGGAAAACAGTCTGTTGTTGGATTTTAATGGGACAATGATTCAGACACCTGCGTTGAATCTGATCTATTCCTATCCCCGTCAACTGCTGGGCGACCGGGTTCACGCGCGCTTTGGAAAAGAGTTTCCGATTCGTTTCGATATGCTGGACACGATGAATGGGCAAAACCTGTCCCTGCAGGTTCACCCTCTGACAGAGTATATTCAACAGAACTTTAATATGCACTACACGCAGGATGAAAGCTACTACCTGCTGGACGCACAGGGAGATGACGCATGTGTCTATCTTGGCATTCGGACAGGGACGGACGCACAAGCCATGATACAGGCTCTGACAGAAGCTCAGAATGGAGACAAACCATTTCCCGCAGAAGAATTCGTCAACCGCATTCCTGTGAAGAAACACGACCATCTGCTGATCCCTGCCGGAACGGTCCACTGCTCCGGCGCTAACACGATGGTGTTGGAAATCAGCGCCACGCCCTACATTTTCACGTTCAAATTGTGGGACTGGGGGCGGCTGGATCTTGACGGCAGGCCCAGACCAATCCATCTGGACCATGGGGCAGCCAATATACAATGGTATCGCAATACAGAGTGGGTGAACGAAAACCTTGTGAACGCTGTCACTACTGTATATGAAAGCGAACAGGGTACCGTGGAACGCACTGGGCTGCACGAGCGGGAATTTCTGGATACATACCGCGCCAGCACAGCAGCAGAACTTCCAATCCTGCGAAATGGCAGCGTTCACATGCTGAATCTGGTGGAGGGCGGACGCGCTGTGCTTGTCAGCGAGGATGGCTATTTTGCGCCCATGGAACTACACTATGCGGAGACTTGCATCGTACCCGAAGCCGCCGGGGCCTATCGCATCTGTTCCCCTGACAAAGCACCGATTCGAATGATGATTGCCTGCGTCCGCGGTTAAATGGCTTCTCACTGCAGCAACGCCCCACTCCTCGATCAGGAGGGGTGAGGGCATTTTCCGACAGGATAATCCCTGACCAGCCGCTCCACCTTCTGCATCTCCTGCGCAATGCGAATCTTTCTCGGACACGCATCCATACAAGGCATCTGCGCACACTCCCGACAGCGTTTCGCGCTCCCGGCAATCCCCAATCCAAGCTTTTTTAATGCCCAGTAATCCTTTCCCATATGAAAGTACTGATACTGGCGAAACAGCGTATGAATTTCTGTTCCATGCGGACACGCACACCGCTGACACCTGTCACAGGGAATTGGATTGTACTCCTTTTCCAGCACGGAAAGCACCTCCTCAAACGTTGGAAGCAGTGTTCTGTGCGTTATTGTATCCCGCCCCATGGCAGCGTCCACCTGCTCTTTTGTCCCAAGTCCGATTAATACGCTTGACACAGGATAGGACCGCACAAAGTCAATCAGCGTCCGCACCGGAAAGCGCGCCGGGAGAAGCCCTGCGGCAAACACCTTGTTGACCAGGAAACCCTTGCTGCGAAAGCGTGTCTCTTCCCGGACGCGGTCCAGCATTCCCCGTTCCAACAGATTTCCGCTGCCCTGCAGCACATCGACCCGGTCATCCTGCGCCCCTCGTAGCAGAATGTCATAGTAGTGCGTCGCAATCCCCGCATACCGGATCATTCCCTCGGCTTTGAGCTCTGCGAGCGCGTCCAGCGCACCGCCCCTGCCAAACACTTCCTCCTCATGCTCTGCGTCAACCTGATGGACAAAGTATAGGTCCGGCGTCGTGCCGAGATTTTCACAGGAAATTTCCACGGCCTGATACATCTCACTGCCGCCAAAAAAGCGCGCTTTGTCCGAAATGATAATGTTGTCCCTTCCCACAAGCGCCGCAAATTTTCCAAGCTTTATCTCCGCGTCGCCGTATTCCGGAACAATTGCCGTGTCATATAGATTACAGCCCAGCCGATATGCATGTTCCATCACTGCAAGCGCCTCTTGCTCGTCCAGATTAAAATAGTCCGGCAGAACGGGAACACTTCCCTGCAGGACAGGAATCGTGCCAAAGCTTATTTCCGATACGCTCAGTCCTGTGTCCCCTAATTTCCGGTAATACATTTTTCCGCCTTCCTTTCTGCCTCACAGGATATGTGTGCACAAAAAAACGCCCGCTCTCCAACCTGCACGCCCTCCGGCACCTGTATTTCAAGAGCACCCTTGCAAAACGCAAAGGCCTCTTTGCCAATCCTTTTTAATGTGGATGGAAGCTGTATCTTCCGCAGACTGTGGCAGCGGTAAAACGCCCTGTCCGGTATCTCCTCCACACCCTCTGGTATCCGTATCCCTTCTAATGAAGTGCAATTCTCAAAAGCACGTGCGCCGATTTGCCGGAGATACTCTGACAATTCCACACAGCGCAGGGCGCCGCAGCCGGAAAACGCATGTGCTTCAATGCACTTCACGCCGTCTGCCTGTCTGACCTCCCGCAGCCACTTACAGCCTGCGAAAGCACGTTTCCCAATCTTTTTCACCGTCTCTGGAAATGTGATTGTCGTCAGCAGATTCCCGTCCTGAAAGGCACCCTCCCCAATCTCTGTGATGCCATAAGCAAGCCGGATCCTGGAAATATTTCCAGTGCATTCCATGAGCACACCTTTTTCGTCAGTCTTAAAACAGTTCAGGCTGTCCATCACCGCCTGCTTTGCCAGCGGCGGCAGTTCCCTCTCCCGGTCTGCCAGCCCTGTAAACTGCACAACCGTCCCATCCTGTAAAATCAGCTCCCGTAAATTGATACAATTCCGAAATGCATACGCCTCTACCTGCACATATTTGCGTTGTTGTTTCTCAGTCGTTCCTGTTTCATTGTAAGCCTTTTCACTGTCATCCTTCAAACATTCCTCTGCGCCTGCAAAACGAATCCGCTCAATATCCAGACCGTTTGCAAACGCCCAGCCGCACACAAGACGGATATTCGCCGGAACTGTCACGTCCCCCGCGCAGCCAGAACCGTCCAGCAGCATATCCCGCACTACCACCATAGGCGACTCCCTGCGCCTGTTTGTCATCCAGGCCGTTCCGTGAAATGCCCTTGCGCCGATATCGGTCACGCTCTCCGGTATCTCCACCTGCTCCAGCATCATCGCGTCGCGGAACACCTCCGCCCCAATCCTTTGTATCCCCGCTGGAATCCGCACCACACGCGCCGCTCCCCGGTATCCGACCAGATTTACCTCCTGTTCAACCAAAAAACAGCTAAACGCACTGTGAAACAGAGCCCGTACCATCTCGGGAATATCCTGTGCCGTAATATCCGCATAACTGCCAAACACCCATTCTTTTCCCATAGATACAATCCGCCGGAGTGCTGTGCAGCCTGAGAGTGCATATTCCTTTAATTGAATCTGCCCCATAAGATCAATCCTCTCCAGACCACTGCAGTCCTCCAGTCCGTGCGCCATCAGGCACGCTCCATCCCGAAACGCTGCGCATTTCAGGCTTTCACAGCCCGCAAAAGCGTATTCCCCGATTTGATTTGTGGCAGCAAAGTCAAAATTCCGCAGACGCTTACAGCCGCTAAAACAAAATTCCCGCACCTCCCTGACATGATCGCACAGACAGTTCTCCATGCTGGCACATCCCATAAAAAGGCGCTTCTCCAGCACTTCCATCTGTGGAAGCCGCGCACTGACAAGCGCGGTGCACCAGGCAAAAGCCGCCTCCCCTATTTCACGGGCATCGCTTTCTATTTCTTTCAGGGAAGTACACTTTTCAAAAGCATGTGCTTCTATTCTGTATAATCCCTCGGACACACGCTGTACTCTGGGCAATACAACTTTCTCAATACCACCGCACCCAAAGAATGCGCCCTCACCAATCCACCAGACACTTTCAGGAAATACCACCTGACTGACTACACGGTTCCCCGCAAACGCATAGGGCGCAATCCCCTGTATCCCTTTAGGCAAAATCACTTTGCCCGCACATAACATTCCTGAAACTACCAAATTACCCACAACATGAAGCCCATTCTCCAGCCGCTCTCCCAGCAATGTATCTGCAAAAGCACGCTCTCCTGCCCACAGCACCGGATTCACTGCCCCCGGCATAAGCGCGGTGCACCCTGACAACGCCTCCCTGCCAAGCGCCTCCACCTGTTCCAGACAGACTTCGCGCAGCTTCCCGCATCGGTAGAAAGCGCGTTCCCCGATAGAACGCCATCCCATGCCCGCCGAAGCGCCGGATTCCCTAGCCGCCACACTTTTCTCCAATCCATCTGCCTGTAAAACTTCGCCAGAAAAATAACGCTCCTGACAGAAAAATCCGAAGACCTCCTCCAGCGCAGCACACCCTGAAAACACCTCGGCTTCCAAACGCGAAATACAAGACGGCATCCACACCCGCCGAAGCGCCCTGCACCCCTTAAATGCCGCTGCGCCGACTGACTGTACCCGCGAAGGCAGATGTACCTCTGTCATCTTCGTATTCCCATAAAAGGCTCCGCCTGCCACAATCCGCACACACTCAGGAATCCACACTTCCCCTTCAAGCTGCTGCCCGTCCCACAATATGGCGTCTGCACACACTTCCCTGTCCGGGAGCTGTCCGCCCGCAAAAATACCATCCCTGTCATCTGACATGCGCTGTCTCCACTGTTCCAGAAAGGCAGTCCCCTCCATCGCGTGTCTCCCCACGGATTCCAGGGTTTTCGGCAGCACAACACGCTCCAGCGCCGCACAGCCGTATGCAAACCTGTCAGGAATATGACGCACGCCCTCCTCAAGAACCAGCGACTTTAACCTGGCACAGCCCCCAAACACGTCTGCACCATAATGTTTTCCCGTCTCACGCCCGCCGCCGGATATCCACGCCCTCTGCAAATTGCTCTTTGCAAAGGCCAGACTCTCCACCGTCTCCGTTCCCGCCGGAATCCGCACCTCCCGCAGACCGCTGCGGTAAAACGCCATTTTTCCTATAGAGGCAAGGCTCTTCGGCAGTTGAATCTTTTTCAATCCGGAACAGCCATAAAAAGCGCTCTCCCCAACCTTCTGCAGCCCTTCCGGTAGCTGAATTTCCTGCAGCGCACGGCAATGGCGGAATGTCCTGTCCTCCAAAACATCGATCTGTTCCGGAATCTCAATGCGCAGCAGCTTCACACAGCCCTCAAACGCCCCCGCGCCAATCCTGCAAAGTCCTTTTGGCAGCGCGATGGTCTGCATCAGGAGACACCCACGGAAAGCCTCCGCGCCAATCTCGCGCAGACTTTCGGGCAAAATCACCCTGTCTATGGTCTCAATCCCCGCAAAGGCCTCCTCTGCAATCCGCGTAATGCCCTCGGGCATGACCACTCTGGACTCCGCCCCCAGGTACTGCAATAAGATCGTTCCACTGACCCTGAAATTTCCCAACACTTGTCTGTGTATCACACGAACCAGTTCTGGAACCGCTGAAGCTGCCGCCAATGTCCCCTCCCGAACCGCACTCTTATCCTTATCCGGGCAGGCGCATTCTCTCCCTGTATCAGCCTGTTTCGTTTCCCCGTCAGAAAGCCCCGTATCTGTCCTGTATATGTCATTTAGCCCGTGAAATGTATACTCTGCCCCGTCACACGTCCGAACGGACTTCAGTGACGTGCAGTTGCGAAAAGCATCCTCGTCAATCTGCACACTGTTTCCGCCAAATGTTACCTGCTCCAGGCCGATACAGTTGCGGAAAGCGCGGCTCTCGATGCGCCTCAGCGATTTCGGAAGCCTGATGTCCACAATGCCCCGCATATCATAAAAACTGCTCTTTGCGAGGACTTCTATCCCCTCTGGCACTTCGATATGCTTGATATTTACCCGAAAGCGTACTAATGTTCTCCCCTCCAGCTCCATCATGCGCTCGAGGATATCCCGCACGACCAGTTCGACCAGCGGGGACACTTTGAACGACCCCGCCACCACTTCCACTACATTGGGGATACAAAACGTTTCCACAGATGCACGCAAGTCCGCGCCGCCCGGATTCTCATCACCAGACGTTACACAGGAAATTTCCCTGACGCGCCCGCACCCCGTAAAGACATCGCAGATACACCGCACATCCAGCTCCTGCGATATCACCAGCTTTTCAAGCGATGTCCCATTTGCGAGCGCCTCCATGCCAAGCCATTTCACACCTGGTATCTGCACTTCTCTCAGACTGTCGCAGTACAAAAAAGCACACTCCCCCAGCTCCTCCACAGAGGGCGGCAGAATTGCCTGCCGCAGCGCGTGGCAGCGGTGGAACGCATAGCGGCCAATGTACGATACCCCGTCCGGGATTACGACCTCCTCCAGTTTCCGGCATCCCTTGAACGCATCTCCCATAATGCAGTTCAGGCCAGATGGCAGCACCACCTTTTTCAGGGACACGCAGCCCTTAAACGCGCCCTCTCCGACCGTATGGATTCCCTCTGGAACCTGCAGCACTTCCTCCCGCCCTGTATAACGAACCAACACTCCATTTTCAATCTGATAATCTTCCACCTGTTATCCCTCACACCGGATTGTCTGCAAAAATCAGCGCGATCACTTCCCGCAGTTCCTCCAGACTTCCGCTCCCAAACAATCTTTCCTTGTACCGTTTCGTCCCTTTTCGCTTCTTCATCATATAAGAGGCAAGCTTTTTCATATAGCTTAACGCAAATGTTTCCTCATAATACCGCGCAGTCAGCTCCATCTGTTCCGTCAAAATCTCAAATGCTGTCCTGCCACATTTTTTGCCTGTAAGCTCGCTGAATATAAAAGGATTCTCCAGTCCATACCGCGCCACCATAATCCCGTCTGCCCCCGTGCGCTCCATCATCTTTGCCGCGTCCTCCACGGAGAAAATCCCGCCGTTTGCGATGACCGGAATCGACACCGCCGCCTTTGCGTGCGCAATCTCCTCCCTGTGCGGTTCGCCTTCGTACATCATGCTCCGGCTCCTGCCGTGAATGGTAATCATGTCCGCCCCCGCGTCCTCACACACCCGTGCAAACTCCGCGGCAAACAGCTCATCCTCCCGAATCCCGACACGGCATTTCACAGTCACAACCTTTCCGCTCCGCTTGCAGCCCCGGATGACCGCCGCCGCTCTCTTGAAATCCTGCATCAGCGCGCTCCCCTCACCACTCTTGAACACATTGGGCACCGGGCATCCCATATTGATGTCAATGATATCGAAATCTCTCAAAAGCGCACTCTTTGCCATGCGCTCCATCACGGCCGGATTGCCGCCGAGGAGCTGGACTGCCTTGACGGGCTCGTCCTCTGTCGTCAGCAGGAGGCGGTTTGTCGCCCTGTCCTCGTATTTCAGCGCGTTTGCACTGCACATCTCCGTGAAGCACAGACCGGCTCCAAGCCCATATGCCAGCATTCGAAACGGATAGCAGGTATATCCTGCCAGAGGCGCCATCAACACATTTGACGGCAGAAGCAGGCCGCCGACGCGGATTGGTCTAATGTCGCCGGTTTGCATTGTGTGCATAATTCGTCCCCCTCGCTTTTTACATTTCTCGACAGTTCTTTCATAATTATACCTCCTTTTTTATTCTTTGTAAAACAAATTTCTAAAGAATAGTTTATGAAAGTCTTAAAAATCTAAAAATATATTTGACAAATTCAAACAGAGTGGTATTATAGTATAGTAACTGTTCAATAAAAGGAGAAGGAGAAGTTATATTATGAAAAAGAAATTTTTGGCACTTATTTTGACTGGAGTGCTGGCAATGTCAGCAACTGCATGTGGCGACAGCAACAAGGATGCAGGTTCATCCGTGAATACAGTGAATACCGATTCACGGACAGAGACACAGGACGACACTGCTCTTCCTACAGAGCAGGCAACCACTGAAGCACAGCCGGATGGAGATCCCATGGAAGAGGCAATGAAAAACATGGAATCTGTTACCAGCATGGAAGCACAGATGATCATGGACATGGATATGACCATAAGCGCTGACGGACAGGAACAGGCAATAGAGACATCTACGGTTATGGACATGGTTTATTTTAATGATCCGCTGAAGATTAAAATGGATATGACAATAGACATGGGCGATCAGGGAAGCATGAGCATGCAGGTCTACGCGGAGCCATCTGAGAGCGGAACATACAACCTTTACATGTATGACGGCCAGAACTGGTCAACCAGTGAATCGGCTGCGTCTGATCTGGTAGATTATGATGCACGCAGCAATATGATGGGTTACATTGGTGATGCCTCCGTGTATACACAGGAGGGAACAGAAGAGGTAAACGGGTCAAATGCATATAAGTATTCCTATGTCCTGACAGAAGAGGAAATGAAAGAGCAGATGATAGATTCCGGTGCACTGGATTCCGTTAGTTCCCTCGGACTGGATGTCACCCAGATAGACAGCATGCTTGACAACTTAGGAGAAGTTACCGCATATGTCTGGATTGATGAGGCATCTTTGTATCCTGTGAAGTATGAGATGGATATGACGGAAGTTATGGATAACCTGATGACAAATATGCTTGCAGCAATGGGAGAACAGGCGGAAGGAGTAAGTATGCATGTTCCAGAGATGAAAGTCGTAATGACATGCTCTAATTTTAACAATGCTGCAGACTTCACCGTTCCTGATGAGGCGAAGAACTAAGATACACAATCCTATGGGTTCAAAATATGGGTGGTATACTTTTGTATACCACCCATATTTTTGTTGTCAGCTATGTTTTAACCAAGCCGCCATCCCACGCTGCTTCCTGTCTCGTTTTTGGTGACAACGAGCTGGCTGTCAATCTCCTGTTTGAGCTCAGACACATGGGAGATAATGCCAATCAACCTGTCACCGCCCGCCATTTCTTTTAAAATGCGCACTGCCTGACCTCTGGAATGCTCGTCGAGCGATCCGAATCCTTCGTCGATAAACATCATGTCGAGATTGACGGCTCCGCTGCCCTCCTTGATCTGGTCCGCCATACCAAGCGCAAGCGCGAGCGCCGCCATGAAGGACTCACCACCGGAAAGTGTCCTGACCTCACGCTTCCTGCCTGTCACAAGAGAGTAAACCATCAGATCCAATCCCTCATTCCTGACCTTGCTGGCTTCGTCTGTGTCCTTGATCATAAGCTGGAACTGCCCCGCCGTCATCTTCGCAAAGCGCTTGTTTGCGGCCGTGAGAATCTTTTGGAGATAATACCGCTGCACAAATGTTTCCAGATCCATCTTGTTCTGTTTATTGACATTTCCCGAAATCATTCTGTACAGGCTGTCGAGCTTTGTGTGCTCGCTGATTGTCCGCTCACGCTGCCGCATCTGCGATTGGAGCGCGGCGAGCACTTTCTCGTTTGATACGGAAATTCTTGTCCGCTCATTGATTGCGCTGTTTATTTTTTCATACCGTTCCCTTAAAATACGGATATTCTGCTGTATCCGCTCAATATCTGGCTTTTTGCTGTCTTTGATAATTCCCTCTGCCGTCGCCTTCTTTGCCTTTGCCGCCTGTGCTTTTTCATGGTACTCTTTGAGCTGCCTCTGCCACTCAGAGAGCGTCTCGCGCGCGTAAAGTTCTGTCATGCGCTGCCACTCCCTTGCACATTCTGCGCCCTTTTGCTGCAAAAGCATTTCATATGCGGATTTTTGCTGTTTGGCGCGCGCTTCCCTCGACGGAATTGTATTTCTGTATTCCTCAATCAAAGACAGCGCCTTCTCTTTCTCGCTGTGTGCTTTCCTGTTTGCCTTGTCCTTGCCCTCGTACTCCTTTTTTATGACTGCAAATTCGTCCTCCGCCTGTTTTTTGGCGAAATCTGCATCAACTCTTGCGGCAAATCCAGTGTTGTTTGCAAGCTCTGTCAGGGCGGATTCCAAACCCGATAAATCCTGCTTCAGTTCTGTTATCTGCGCGTTTATTTTATCCAGTTTGCCTTGCAGTTTTTCCATGTTCCGGACGCATTGTTCCTGTTCGCTTTTTTGCGCTTCAAGGTACTCCATTCGTTCTTTGCAGTTCTGAGCTGTCTTTTTCACCTCGCTGCTATATGTCTCAAACGCCATCAAAATGACATCCCTGTCACTTATCTGTATGCCGAGCGCTTCACATACTTTCCCGCACTCGGATGCATATTGGCTGCGCTTGTTTTCCAGCGTTGTCCTCAGCTCATTTGCCTCGAGGGACTTCTTCTGCTGCCGCTGGTTCCAGTCCTCGCTCATCTTGCGGGCCGCCTCCACGTCACTCTGTGTCGGAACCTGAAAATCCTCCGGCATTCTGTACGGTGCCGGATGGACACGCGAACCACACACTTTGCATGGTTCTCCGTCGACGAGTGCTCTCGCAAGAATTCCAGCCTGCTCGTTTAAAAACAGACGGTTCATTTGCTCATAATCGTCTCGCTTTTCATAGTAGGATGCCTCTGCCTTCTGAAACTCCTTCTGGCTTTTTAGAAGTTTTGTCTTCCACACACCGATGTCCTTTTCCAACTCCAACAGCGCATCAATGTCTTCACGGACCGCTGCGCTGTTCTCAAGCGCATTCTCCGCCTTCACCAACTCCGCATACGCATCGTTGTAACCTTTTAAATCCTCGACGCATTTGTCCTGTTTTTCTCTTATGTCCGCAAGCTGTGACTCCAGCTTCTTCTTCTCCTTCTCAACAGCCAGGCACTTTGCTGTTTTCTCCTTTTTTTCACCCTCAGCCTTATCCCTTCTGTCAAAAAGACGCACTGCCTCCTCCGCCTTCTGACTGATTTCATGCAGTTTTTTCTTTCCGTCCTCATACCGTGCAGCGACCTCCTCACAGGACGCAGCAGCATCCGCGCAGCGCTCCTCCAGCTCTGGCAGTGTTTTCTCCTTATCGAAAAGCTTTTGCTTCACGTCAAGCAGCGCGTGCTCTGCCTCCTGATACAGCTGATAAATGGGCTTAATCTCATACGCTTCCCCCAGCATAGCAGCAAGCCTGTCCTTCTCCCGCATCTCCTTCTCAAGTGCCTCGCACTCCGCAAGAACTGCCTGTGCACTCTCATACGCCGCAAAGGCATCCATCAGAGTCTTTGCCTTCGCGTAATCGCTCTGTGCCGTCTCAAGCGCCTCTTTGACCTCATTGCGCTCAGTCGACAGCAATGACAGCCTGGCCTCAGAATCCCTGCAATACGCCTCCAGGAGTATCAAATAATCGCCAAGACAAGTCAGTTTTTCATTTTTGATATTGTCAGAAAGCGCTTCCATCTCCTCATAGTTTTCAAAATCTTCCGTGACGGTGACATGTGTAATCTCGTTGCGGCATGTGGTCCGTATGATGGCGATTTCCTTCTCTTTTGCCTTTTTTCTGTCCTCGAGAATATGCCGGATCCGCTCGTAGAGCTCCGTGTTAAAGAGTTTTCGGAAGATCTCCTTCTTGTCATCCGTCTTTGCGCGCAAAAGCTCCATGAACTCCCCTTGCGCAATCATGGCAACCTGCATGAACTGCTCCCTGGTGAGCCCCACAATCTCCTCAATTTTCTCGTCGACATTCCGCTCTGCGTACGCGCTTTTGTCTGGAAGAATCAGCTCCACAGAACCTTTCTCTTCAATCGCTTCCTTTCCTGTGCTCCCGCGTCTCTTTGCAGGGCGCAGGTGCTTTGGCACACGCCTCACTGTGTACTCCGGCGCCCCCTCCTGCGCCGACTTCGCAAACCGGAATGTAACCTGCGGCGTATTCTCGTACGACGTGAAATGGCTCTGCAGCAGCACACCCTCTTTTTTGTTATACAGCGACCCCGTCTGACCATAGAGCGCAAAGACAATCGCGTCAAAGATTGTCGTCTTTCCCGCCCCTGTATCCCCGGTAATCAGAAATAAATTCTGTGTTGTCTTTGTAAAATCTATCGTCGTCTCGCTGCCATATGAACCGAACGCCCTCATTGTAAGAGTCAATGGTCTCATTCTGCTGCACCTCCTAACGCCTCGTTGATGACGGACTTCATAATATCCTGCTCCTCCTCGTCCATATCCGGTATAAACTGACAAATCAGCTCGTACGGGGAAGTGCATACTGGCTCCGCCATCTCGCCAGATATGCCCTTCTGCCTGGCATACTTTCTCTGTATCTCCAGCCTGTTTGGAAATGCCATTGCAATCCGCTCCTGTATGTCAAAGATTTCCAAATCCTTGTCATCCGTGAGAATGATCTGTACATAATCCTCTGACGTCTGTTTCAGCACATTCTCAAACGTGTCTTCTATGACGATGACCTTGCGACTTGGCACAAGGGGAAGTTTTGTGATTTCTGGTTCCTCACCCTTTCTGCCGAGCGCAATCATCAAAAGGCCCTTCTCCTGATTTGCCTCGCTGACCGAGTAGGCAAACGGGGTACCACAATAGCGGAAGCGGTCCTCCCCCACTGTCATCGGTTTGTGGATATGTCCGAGTGCCGCATATTCAAAGGGTGCCAGCACGTCGCTTGCCACCACATCAACGTTTCCTACCGCCGTAATCTCCGACTCCATACGCTCAATCTCCTCCACTTTTTTGCCGGGCGGCAGATAAAACTGATGACTCACAAGCACATTGCGCTCCTTTTCATTCACATTTTCGCGCGCAAAGAGCCGGTGCAGCGCATCGTTATAGCTGTATGTGTTGTTTGCCGTGTCGCTCTCGTCAAATGTTCCTCTGATGACAGACGGCTTGCAAAAGGGAAGCAGATAGAAATTGACCGTGCCATACTCGTCGTCGAGCGCCACCTTCTCTATCGATTCCCCAGGAGTGCGCGGTGGTATTCCCACCATATGCACCCGCTGTTTTGCCAGCAGAAAGTTCAGGTAATCTATCCGCTGGGCACTGTCGTGGTTACCGCTTATAATCATGATTTCCGCTTTGTCAGCCGCATCGCACAGCGACTCCAAAAAGCTGTCAAACAGCTGCACCGCCTCCGCGGACGGCACAGCCTTGTCATAGATGTCCCCGGCAATCAGAATCGCGTCTGGCTGGTATTGCCTCACATAGTCTGTAATCTGTGCAAACAGCTCTTCCTGTACTTCCCGCAAATCATGATTGTACAGCTTTATGCCGATGTGCAGATCTGATAAATGAAATAACCGCATTTGTCTTTTGTATCCTTTCTTTATAAGTATTCCTGTTTATATATCTCAGAAACTATTACAACCAGTTTACCACAATAATTCCATCAGGAAAACCCCAGAACGGTTATCCGCTCTGGGGTTTTTCATTCTGTCCGGGCAGCAGTCTCATACTCCTTTTACTGCATCAGTTCAGTTTCCAGATATCCCTGTTGTACTCCTCTATCGTTCTGTCAGATGAGAAGAAACCTGCCTTTGCAATATTAACAAGCATCATCTTCTCCCACTTTGCCTCATCCCTGTAGTCCTCGAACATCTTATCCTTCGTCGCAATATAATCCTCAAGATCCAAAAGTGTCATAAACCAGTCTTTGTTGATGAGCTCATTCTTCAGCCTGTTCAGGCGCTCCTCGTTGCCGACTTTCACCACTTCGCTGCTTGTGATAAAGTCAACCGCCTCCTTGATCACACTGCTCTTGTCATAAAAGCTCCTTGACACATAGTCCGCCTTTGCATAGTGCTCAATTACCTGCTCTGACTTCTCGCCGAAGATGTAGATGTTGTCATCGCCCACAAGCTCATGTATTTCCACGTTTGCACCGTCACTTGTTCCGAGCGTCACAGCACCGTTTAACATAAACTTCATGTTGCCTGTACCGCTTGCTTCCTTCGATGCCAGTGAAATCTGCTCAGAGATATCACAGGCCGGTATGAGCTTCTCAGCATAGCTTACATTGTAGTTCTCCACCATCACGACCTTCATATAATCCTTCACATCCGGATCATTGTTCACAATCTCCTCCAGGCACAGCAGAAGGTGGATGATATCCTGTGCGATAATGTATGCGGGCGCTGCCTTTGCACCAAAGATAAATGTAATCGGTGTAGAAGGCTTCCTGCCTCCCTTGATTTCCAGATACTTGTGGATAATGTAGAGCGCATTCATCTGCTGGCGCTTGTACTCATGCAGTCTCTTAACCTGAATGTCAAAGATGGACTCTGGGTTGATATCCTGCCCTTCGTTCTCCTTGAGATAGGCTGCAAGCTCTTCCTTCTTGGTCTTCTTGATTGCCTTGATTTCTTTCAACAGCGCTGCGTCGTCCAGGTGCTCCATCAGCTTCTCGAGCTCTGCCGCATTCTTCTTGTATCCAGCTCCAATGGTCCTGGTAATACATGCCGCAAGCTCCTTGTTACATGACAGGAGCCATCTTCTGAAGGTAATACCATTGGTCTTATTATTAAACTTCTCAGGATAAATCTTGTAGAAGTTGTTCAGCTCTGTATTTTTGAGAATCTCTGTATGAATCGCAGCCACGCCATTGACTGAGAATCCATAGTGAATATCGATGTGAGCCATGTGAACGCGCATATTGTCATCGATAATCTGTACGCTGGGATCTTTATATTTGATAGACGCTCTCTTGTCTAACTCCCATATAATCGGCATCAGCTGCGGAACGACCTTCTGCAGATATTTTACAGGCCACTTTTCAAGCGCTTCAGCAAGGATTGTGTGGTTTGTGTATGCACAGGTTCTGCTTACCACATCAATCGCCTCGTCCATGTCAAATCCTTCCTCTTCGGTGAGAATGCGAATCAGCTCAGGAATAACCATTGTCGGGTGTGTATCGTTGATCTGAATGACAGCGTGGTCATACATCCTGTGCAGATCATAGCCATTGTCCTTCATTTCTTTCAAGATCAGCTGTGCGCCGTTGCACACCATGAAATACTGCTGATAAATACGGAGCTGCTGGCCTGCCTCGTCTGAATCATCCGGATATAAGAATAACGTAAGGTTCTTGTCGATATCTGCTTTGTCAAAATCAATGCCGTCCCTGACAATGCTCTCGTCAATTGTCTCGATGTCAAACAGATGCAGCTTGTTCATGCCCTGCTCATATCCGATTACATCGATATCGTACAGTCTCGACATCACCTTCTTCTTTCCAAAGAATACAGGGAAAGAAATATCTGTCTTGGTGAGCCATGACTGCTGCTCAATCCAGTCGTTTTTCTCCGCGGTCTGTTGTCTGTCCTTAAACACCTGTTTGAACAATCCAAAATGGTAATTTAGACCGATACCATCTCCAGGAAGTCCCAGGCTTGCAATGGAATCCAGAAAACATGCCGCAAGTCTTCCCAGTCCCCCGTTGCCAAGTGATGGCTCCGGCTCAACCTCCTCGATGCGGCCAAGCTCCCTGCCCTCCTCCTTGAGCGCTGCGTCGAGCTCCTCATAGATGCCAAGATTAATCAGGTTGTTTGACAGCAGTTTTCCGATCAGGAATTCTGCAGAGATGTAATAAATCTTCTTGCTTCCCTTGATCACGCCTTTTTTGTCCATCATATCCTTTGTCATGCTGAGGATTGCGAAATAAAGCTGGCTGTCGTCAAGTTCCTTGATTGTCTTGCCATACATTTTCTGTACTACTGCTTCCAAATTTGCTTTTACGTTCATACCTTTGCTCCTTTTCCTGCTGCTGTATGCAGCATTCTTTAATTCATTCATGGTTTCTAAGTATCCTATTTTATTGCACATATTGCTGTGCACCGTTTCCGTTCTTATCATTCTTTATGAAATCACATCCAGATATTTGATGCGAATCAATTTGTGAGGCGCCACGATGTCCTGTCCGCTCCCACCTTCCATCAACCGCGCGAGCTCTTCCACTGCATTGGAAGCAATCTTCTGGAAATCCTGCCGCACTGTGTGCATCTGTTTGCCTGCGTATCCCATCAGGCTCACCCCGTCAAATCCGCACACTGGTCTGTAAATATCCATATCGATCAACGCTTTCATCGCACCGATCGCCATCAGATCTGATGCGCAGACGATCGCATCCTTGCTTCTCGCGTACTGCATTGTCAGCTTTCTCGCCTCGAGTTCGCTAAAATTTCCTGTTCTGACCAAAACACACAGCCCCAGCTCTTCTGCCAGCCTGTTCATTCCAATCAGACGTTCTTCCGACACATAGCCGTTTTTCTTTCCAGATAGATATAAGACCTTTTTGTAGTTTTTTCCCTCCAGAAATTTCTTTGCGACTTCATACTGCGCCCTTGTGTTATCAATATGAATACTCGATGTATTTTCACTGACCCCAGGGGCATCGATCAACACACTCTTGAACTTACCGGTTTCCACCAGCTGCCTTAGTGTGATGTCCTCCTTGGACAGATCGCAGATAACCAGCCCTTCTATGCCCTGTGACTGAAAGTACCGGGTCATCTCCTCCAGATTCATCTCAGCAATCATGGTAAAAAACACTGTAATGATATCCATGTTTTTCTCTTTTGCCTTGTTGATCGCTCCGATTATATACTGCATTGGTATCTCGTCTACTGTCTGCGCATGCCTGTTTGCGTCGAGCACCAGCGCTGTTCTCCCTGTTTTCTTGGAAGATAATGCTGAGGCAATTGTATTTGGAACAAATCCAAGCTCTGCGATCGCCCTGTTAACCTTTTCCTTTGTCTCATCACTCACATTCGGATAGTGGTTTAATACCTTTGAGACTGTCGAGATTGCTACACCTGCCCGCTTGGCTACATCTCTTATGGAAACCAAATCATACATCACCTTCTTTTATAATCCTGTATAAATGAAAAATTGTTTTACAAATTCTCACAAGAAAACGTTTTCCAGAAAACGTTTTCTTAATCATACAACAAAAATAACGGTTTGTCTACCGTTATTTTCATTTTTTCCAATTTTTTTTATTTTATCCTAATACTCTCTGTATTGCGGCAACCACCCGGTCGGCCTCAAACGGTTTCACAATAAAGTCTTTTGCACCATTCTGAATAGCCTGCGCCACCATTGCCTGCTGTCCCATCGCCGAACAGATAATAACCTTTGCCTTCGCATCCAGCTCCTTAATGCGCTTTAGCGCATCGACCCCGTTCATCTCCGGCATAGTAATATCAAGCAGCACGACATCTGGCTGGAGTTCGGTATATTTCTGCACAGCCTCCACACCATTTCCAGCTTCTCCTGCAACCGTATGACCATTCGCCTCAAGAATCTTTCGGATTGTCACCCTCATAAAAACAGCATCATCCACTATTAATATCTTTGCCATCGCACTTCCACCTTTCAAGCATTTGTATGTCATTGTATCATAGTTTTCGAAATTATCAAACCTTTTTCCATAATTTTCATATTGAGACGGCTTGATATGATGCATGGAAATGACAATTCTCAAAATTTTATCAGGACTTATCCACAATTGCGATTACAACCGAGCGCGGATACATAATAATCGTATCGTTTGCCACCCATTTCGTCAGCCTGTGGTAGTCTGTATCTGTCGTGTGTTCAAACTCTGTGTTCATAATAATACGCCACTTTCTGCCCAGCGGAAGGTTCGGGAGCTGCACTTCCTCTTTTTCCCAGTAAGCATTTACGCCGATGTAAATAATATCATCCTCGCGATTTCCTTCCGTTCGCCCTGCAAACATGATTCCAATCGTGCGCGTATCTGGTCCGCAGTTGCTGTTCCACGCCCTCTTATTGTGTATTGATACCTCTGGAAAACCACAACCGCTTGGGCCGGAGCGGCCTCTTAAGATCGGATGATTCTTGCGGAGGTTAATCATGAATTTACAGAACTCAAACATCTCGCTGTACTCTTGCTTGCGGTTCCAGTCAAGCCACGATATGATATTGTCCTGGCAGTACGCGTTATTGTTGCCAAACTGCGTGTTGCAGAACTCATCCCCCGCAAGGAACATCGCAGATCCCCGGCTGCACATCAGAATAGCAAACGCATTCTTGCGCAAACGATTTCGCAATGTCAGGACTTCCGGATTGTTGGTGTCACCTTCCACACCGCAGTTCCAGCTATTGTTATCGTTTGCCCCGTCCGTATTGTTCCAGCCGTTCTTCTCATTGTGCTTTTGATTATATGCGTACATATCATACAGTGTAAATCCGTCGTGGCAGTTCAGGAAATTGACTGTGGCATTCTCACCGCGGTTTTCCTTTCCATACAGGTCGAGTGAACCCGTGATGCGGTTGATGGCTGCCTGCGCCATGCCATAATCACCTTTTAAGAAACAGCGCATATCATCGCGGTATCTTCCATTCCACTCTGCCCAGCGGTTCCATGACGGAAAGCTTCCCACCTGATAAAGTCCGCCTGCGTCCCACGCCTCGGCGATCAGCTTTACATTTCCAAGCACCGGATCAAACGCCAGACTCTGCAGCAGCGGCGGCTTACTCATCGGGGATCCATCCTCATTTCGTCCCATGATGGAGGCAAGGTCAAATCGAAAGCCGTCCACCCTGTAGGAAACTACCCAATAGCGCAGACATTCCAGAATAAACTGCTGCACAATCGGATGATTACAGTTCATAACATTACCGCATCCGCTAAAATTGTAATACTTTCCATCAGGAGTCAGCATATAGTAAATGTTATTGTCGATTCCCTTGAAGGAAAAGCACGGCCCCATCTCGTTTCCTTCTGCTGTATGGTTAAACACAACGTCAAGAATAACTTCTATGCCATTAGCATTCAATTCATGGATCAGGCTCCGAAACTCATTGCCTGCCTTGCCTGCCCGCGTGTCTGAAGCGTAAGCAATATTTGGTGAAAAAAAGCACACCGGACTGTACCCCCAGTAATTGAGGAGCTTTTCCCCATCAACAATCCGCACATCCTCCGTCTCGTCAAATTCAAAGACTGGCATGAGTTCCACCGCGTTGATGCCAAGCTCCAGAAGATAGGGGATCTTCTCACGAATGCCCTCATAGGTTCCCCTGTGCTCCACCCCCGAAGATTTATCCTGTGTGAATCCTCTCACATGCATTTCATAGATAATCATATCCTTCGGCTCTAAGCTGGTGTTTTTGAAATTTCCCCAGTCATAACCGCTGTCCACTACCCTTGCCTTGTACATCCGGTCAGAGACAGGTTTCTCCTTGCCCCATATTTCCTGTCCTGCAACGGACTTCGCATAAGGATCTAAAATATATTTTGTCTTGTCAAACAACAGTCCCTTTGTGACATTGTACTCCCCGTCAAACTGATATGCATACTCAAAATCCTTGGGCTTCAATCCATATACTACCATGGAGTATGTGCCTCCCATGCGGCAGGATTCTGGAAACGGCAGCACTGCATATGGCTCATGTTCGCCCACATGAAACAGACACAGGTTGCAGGATTTCGCACCATTGGAATGAATGGTAAAATTCACCCCCTCATCCACCCTAATTGCTCCATTTTCCAAAAATTTCCCGGGCCGGATCGGAAAACCGGCTACCTCATCTGTAGGTGGATAATATTTTCTCTCTAATCCCGAACCGATATACCTCATAACTTAACATCCTCCCTTGATATCATTTTAACCAATTATACAGTGTTTAGAATCTATAATAAAATAATCCTGCCATTTTTTACATAAACTTTGTGAAAGTCAACAGAATATATACTCTAATTTTACATGATTTCCCAAATTGGTGCAACATTTCAATTATTTTTGCACATTTTAACCACAAAAGTGCAAAATCTGCCCCACATTATTGTAGAAGTTATTCACTATGTAACCTTGTACATAAAAGGACTCCCTGGCAATATCAATGATTGTCAGAGAGCCCTTTTTCCAGATCGTTACATTAAATCCTGCATGCGCACTCCGTCCATATCGTCAAAGTCCTGATTTTCTCCCACCATACCCCAAATAAAGGTGTATGCGCGGCTGCCGCTTCCTGAGTGGATTGACCAGCTCGGCGAGATCACAGCCTGCTCATTTCTCATCACGATATGTCTTGTCTCCTGCGGTTCCCCCATATAATGCATCACAAATGCGTCCTCGGGCATGTCAAAATACAGATAAACCTCCATGCGCCTGTCATGTGTGTGGCATGGCATCGTATTCCATACGCTTCCGGGTTTCAACGCCGTCATGCCCATAACGAGCTGGCAGCTCTCAACCTGTCCCGGAAGAATGTACTTGTTGATCACCCTGTGGTTTGCGTCCTCGAGACAGCCGAGCTCTACCTTGTTCTCGTCCCTGATAATCACCACATCCTCCGACGCCTCGCCCTGCGGCCTGATCAGCTTAGTCGGATAGGTCTTGTGTGCCGGCGCACTGTTCAAATAAAATTTTGCCGGATTCTTCGCGTCAACGGACTCAAATGTGATATCCTTAGATCCCATACCAATATACATGCCTTCCTTATGGCCCACCTCGTACTTTTTGCCATCGACCGTGATGACTCCTGCCGGTCCGATATTGATGACGCCGAGCTCACGTCTCTGACAGAAATACTCTGCGCGAAGCTCGTCCCCGGCGGTCAGTGCGATTGGCTCTACCGGCACTGCCGAACCTGTGATAATGCGGTCGATGTGGCTGTACACGAGCTTGATCTCTCCCGTCCGGAACAGGTCATCGATCAGAAACTCCTCCCTGAGTCTCTCGGTCGTGTAGTACTTTACGTCCTTTGGCGAAGCAGCTGTTCTCAATTCCATGATTCATTTTCCTTCCTTTTCAAAGATTGTTTTATAGAGTGTTTTAAAAATATCTCACCAGTATGCTGTAAGTACTTACATTTTATCGCACCCACGACAAATAGTCAATAAAATATTAGCATTATCACTTGATTTTCAGTCATTTTCATACTATAATTTATTTAAATTATGGTAGTGCTTTCATAACTTGTTACATTTGAATTTATCACTCCATCCGGGGAAAGGTGGATACTCTCATGACAATATACGATGTTTCTGAGAAAGCCGGTGTATCCATAGCAACTGTATCGCGCGTGTTGAACGGTTCCAACAACGTCAGTGCCCAGACGCGCCAAAAGGTTCTGGCCGTGATCGAGGCATGCGACTACACGCCGAACGCTTTTGCAAGAGGACTTGGCTTAAACTCGATGAATACGATCGGCATTCTGTGTGCCGACTCTTCCGACTTATATCTTGCCAATGCCGTATACCATATCGAGCAGGAATTGAGGGAGAACAACTACAACTGTATCCTCTGCTGTACGGGTTACAAGCTTGAGGACAAACAGAAATACCTGAATCTTCTCGTCAACAAAAAGGTTGACAGTGTGATTCTTGTGGGCTCTAATTTCGTGGCGGACAACAACGCCGAGAACGATTATATCCGCGAGGCCGCCGGGGAAGTCCCAATCCTTTTGCTCAATGCGGACTTTGACTGTGAGAATGTATACTGCAGCCTCTGCGACGACTTCAAGTCGACCATGCAGGCCACTTCCTATATTATAGAGACAGGCATCGAGGATATCCTTTACCTGTACAACTCAAAATCTTTCTCTGCCCTGCGAAAGCTGTCCGGCTACCAGAGCGCACTCACGCAGAAGGGACTCCCGCTGCGCATGGAGTACATGCAGTATTTCCCGGGAAATCACGCAAACCTTCCGGCGATCGCAGACTTCCTGGCAGACCTTGACAGCTCCCTCAGATACAGGGCTGTCGTCGCCGCGGACGACAATCTCGCCATCGGTGCCGTCAAGTTTGCGCACAAAAAAGGACTGTCCGTACCGGACGAGCTGTCCATTGTCGGCTACAACAACTCAATTCTCAGCACCTGCTGCGAACCGGAGCTGACCAGCGTCGACAACCGTCTCGAAACCCTGTGCCATCATATCGTAAAGACGCTGATCGGCATACTCAGCAACAAGGAAATGCCCCAGAAGGTCATCTTCTCCGGCGAACTGATTAAAAGAGGTACAACTCTTTAAAATATATATAATAAAACGGAGGAATCATCATGAAATCTTTTATGGATAAGGACTTTTTGCTCCAGACCAGGACGGCGAGCGACCTTTTTCACAACTACGCAGAAAAGACACCCGTGCTCGACTACCACTGCCACATCAATCCTGCAGAGATTGCAAACAACCGCAAGTTTGACAACATAACGCAGGTGTGGCTTGGCGGCGACCACTACAAATGGCGCTTTATGCGCTCCTGCGGCGTAGACGAGAAATTCATCACGGGCGACGCGTCGGACAAGGAGAAGTTCTTCAAGTGGGCCGAGTGTGTCGGCAAGGCGATCGGCAACCCGCTCTTCCACTGGACACACCTCGAACTGCAGCGCTACTTCGGCTACACAGGCGTGCTCAACAGAAAAACTGCGGAGGAAGTATGGAATCTCTGCAATGAAAAACTCAAGGATGACAGCATGAGCGTGCGCGGTCTGATCAAGAGCTCAAACGTCACGCTGATCTGCACGACCGATGACCCGGTTGATTCGCTTGAATACCACAGGCAGATTGCGGCTGACGATACCTTCGATGTGCAGGTGCTTCCCGCATGGAGACCAGACAAGGCGATGAATATCGAGAAGCCGGACTATTTTGACTATCTCGCAAAGCTTGCCGATGTGAGCGGCGTTTCCATCAACACATTTGCCGATTTGAAAAACGCACTGCTCGACAGGCTTGACTTCTTTGCTTCCATGGGCTGCTCTGTATCTGACCACGCGCTCGAGTATGTGATGTACCAGCCTGCTTCCGATGACGAAATCGAGGCGATTTTTGCCAAGAGAAAGAGCGGCGCGGCTGTCACAAGACAGGAAGAACTCCAGTACAAGACTGCGTTTATGCTGTTCGTCGGAAAACAGTACCACAGATTAAACTGGGTTATGCAGCTCCACTATGGCTGTAAGAGAGACAATAATACACTGCGCTATGACCAGTTAGGCCCCGACACCGGATATGACTGCATCAACAACTACGCGCCTTCTGCAGAGCTTGCAGACTTCCTGAACGCACTCATCCGGACAGACGAGCTTCCAAAGACCATTATTTACAGCTTAAACCCGAACGATAACCAGGCGATCGGCACAATCCTCGGCTGCTTCCAGGATTCCACTGCCTGCGCAAAGATTCAGCAGGGCAGCGCATGGTGGTTCAACGATCACAAGACCGGTATGCAGGATCAGATGATCTCCCTGGCCAACCTTGGTAACCTCTCAGGCTTTGTCGGCATGCTAACAGACTCCAGAAGCTTCCTCTCCTACACCAGACATGAGTATTTCAGAAGAATTATGTGCAATTTAGTCGGAAACTGGGTGGAGGACGGCGAATTCCCTGACGACGCTGAGATTCTTGAGGAAATTGTAAAAGGTATTTCTTATAATAATGCGGTGAATTATTTTGGATTTGATTTAAAGACGGTATAATAATATATACAAGCACGGCAGCGCCAGTGATTACATAGTCAACGGTGCTGCCGTTTTTATTGCTGTTATTAAAATTTTTATATTCAACTGAGAAAATTTACGTTATAATATTGACATAGAACAATACAAAAAGTATCGAAGGCAAGAACACATATGAATTTGAATTTTGAATGGGATGAAGAAAAAGCAGAAGCAAATATAAGAAAACATGGCATTTCTTTCGAGACAGCTGCAAAAGTATTCTTAGACGAAAACCGTGTTGAAATTTATGATACAGCACATAGTGAGATTGAAGAGAACCGTTTCATAACAATCGGTATGGCCGATGAAGTTTTATTTGTTGTATATACGGAACGCCAGCCAAATATTCGACTGATTTCGGCAAGATTAGCCAATACAAGAGAAAGGAGATTATATTATGGTATCGTTTAAATTGGAGCCGGGAGCCCAACTATCAAATGAGGAAAAGCAAATGCTAAGAGAAGCCAAAAAACGTCCTATCGTTTACGATGCTGACTCTCCTGAGTTAACTGGCGATATGGAAAAAGCATTTATCGCTGCGAGAAAAGAAAAACCCTATAAAGTTGAACCGCTTACTGTCTATGTTTCTCCTGCAACAATAGAGAAAGCTAAATCCATTGATGGAAATTATATCGAATTATTAGGGCGTTTATTAGATAAGGCTGTCAACGAGTATACAACGATGTACTAAAATGATAACTAGCTGCCGCATATACGTGGCAGCTGCTTCACATCATCTACTGACAATCCATCCTCTTCCATACAGTCTGCTACAGCATGAAGCCCCTCCATGGCCCTACGCAATACTCTCAGTGGGTCTTCCTGCGGCATCGGAAACATATCACACTCAACCAGATCCACATATGGCAGCTCGTCCTCACTCAGTTCATTGATCTCATCAATACTCATAAATCTGATCTGCCTCATTACATCTTCATCCTGATCTATGAGATAGTCATCTGGAACTGGCGCAACCAGTCTATCAATGTTATGACAATACGTCTGTAAGGAACTGTTAAGAATTAACTTTGCAGATGACGCAGTATAAATCTTTTTATGCAAGGCGGAGGAATGAGGCGTACTGGGGTACGCCGATTGACGACAACGCGGCATAAGAAGATTTAGACAAGTCAGATGTAAAGATTAATTCTTTAACAGTTCCTAAATATACACGCAGCAGTGATGGCATCTTCACATCGTATTCCTGCTCAAACGCATCTAACATCTCATCTGTTACCGTAGAAGGAGTCAGCAGATCTTCCGTAATCACTCCCCTGTCGATCAACGCCTGATATGCACCTTTCACAAAAGCCTTTTCGTCAAAAGCCTTTTCCGGATCTGATCCCATATCCATCTCTCCTCACATTGTAATTTGTATTATCATAACATAATCAATACCATTTATCAATATACAACCCTATTCCAAACGAAAGTATTCGCAAACAAATGTTGAGATATTATTAAAATTTCACTGTAATCTCCAACATTCCTTCTGTGTATGCTGCCGAGATGCTCCCTCCCATACGCTCTGTCAGAAGTTTGGCGATCGAGAGTCCGAGCCCGGTACAATTTCTTCCGGTCTCCACTGTATAGAAACGGTCAAAAAGACGCTCGACAGACACCCAGTCCAGATTTTGCGCACTGTTGCCAAACATAATCGTACCATCCGGAAACAATTCAACGGTCAGGACAGCACGCTCTGAGCGGATACAGTCCCTCTGTGAAATGCCATCTGACAATATTATACTGTCTGATGATATCGCACCATCTGATGACACTGTACCGTCCAATGGTATTGTATTATCTGACGATGTTGTACTGTCCGAAGGTATTATACCATCTGACGGTATTGCAGGTTTACTGTATTTGACAGCATTGTCCAGTATATTGCAAAAGATCCGTCTCAGCGCTCCTGCGTCCAGAAACCGCACTACTTCCTCGTCCGCGATCGCAATCCGCGGCTCAATCCTGTTCTGTGTGAAGATATCATAGTAGGACAGCAGACAGTCTGCAAGAAAACGATTTAGCACCACCCTTTCCCTGCCTGAATCCTCTCCGGTATCAACTGCCGCCTGCTGATATCCTGTATGTTTCCCAGACACGGATAAAATGATAGAATAGCGAAAGAGTTCTTCTGTCAGCGCACACATTGCATCCGCCCTGTTTCGTATCTGCGCAAGATAATGTGTCATTTGCTCTGTAGACTGCAGACGCTGCGATGCACGTTCCCGCTCCGGCACCGATATAGCACTCTCAGGCGATTCCTTCCGGCTCCTTTCCCCAAGTACATTGCGTCCCGACTCCTGTGCAGATGCAACTGGTGCAGCACCCCCGGGCGATTCCTTCCGGCTCCTTTCCCCGGGTGCACTGTCCCCCAGCTCCTGTACCGGGGCAGCAGCCTCTGCCGCCTCCATCTCCGCTTCCGCAAGTTCCAGATAACCATAAATCGCAGTGAGCGGCGTGCGCAGGTCATGGGAAATATTTGTGACCGCTTCTTTGAGCTCCTTGTCGCCATTCTGGTATCTGCGCCGCTGGTCATACAGGATCTTCAATTCCTGATTCAGCTGTCTGGCAAAAGCCTTAAGATGCCTGTCATTTCCCGACACATAGATGCCATTGTTGGTGTCCTCACTCAGACGGTCATGGAACTGCCCGCCAATCTCTTTCACCCCCTGATACAGCAACGCTATTTTGACTGCCAGCACAATGACAAGCGCGACCGCTGCAATGCAGACAAACTTCCATGGAAACATCGCTCTCTTCCCCTCTGTCAAATCCAAATCTCTATTTCAAATCCCTTTTTCAAATCTCTATTTCAAATCCTTTTTCCGAAATATCAGTATTCCGCTGCCGGAGAGCACTGCAACTGCCGCCAGCGTGCCACACACCTGCAGTCCCGAAAACCTGTCATAACCGCTTTCCTCCTCGTCCAACGCGCAGGAGAGCGCCAGCGAAGTGGGCAGTACCGCCGAAATACATTCGTATACCTTCCGCTCTGTCCCGCTCAGATACTTTGGATTGGGGACTGTCTCAATCACCGCGTCATCCTGAAAATTATCCTCATAGGCATACTTATATTCACCTGTGCCGGGAATGGATATCCGCTGTGTCATTTCCGGCTGCATCAGACCTTTGAGCGCCGACGCGCCTGCTGCCAGAAGCAATATCGAAAGCATCGCATTGGCTAAAACCGCCTTCGACTTATCAATTACCACCATCGAAATCAACACGGCAACTGCTGCGCTCGTGCAGATTGATAAAAGTGAAATTGCAATGGTTTCCGCCGGTCTGTACAGTCTGCTCCACACCATGTCTCCCACCAGCATTGTCCCCGCTGTCAGCGCTGCCAGCGTGTAGGCTGCAAACTGCGCAATCCCCGCACACAATATGGTAATCAGGTTTGCCAGATACACCTTCACTCTGCTGTGCCCTACGCTGAGCTTATTGCGTATCGCCCCGTCGCTGTACTCTGTCCCTATGAAAAATCCGCTAAAGCACGCTATCGTGATCCCGATAAAAGTCATTTCGTTAAAAAAATAACTATTTCCATTCTCAAATGGATATCCGTTCCGGGTGTTCACTTTCAACAGATAGTACGCCAGAACGCCCCACGCAAACACCCCCGCTTCCATAATCCAGAAAAGCCTGCTGCGCCGGAGCCTTGCAAAGTTTGCCGACAATAGATTACGCATCTGCCTCACCTCCCACCAGATTCATATAGTAGGTCTCGAGGCTCTCGTTCTTCTCGTGCATCGATATCGTCTCGCATCCCGCCGCGTCAAGCGCATGGACCAGATCCGCCGCCTTGACTGTTCCATAGATGTCCGCCTCTGTCGCCGACGCCACTTTATATTCCAATCCAATTTTGTCAAGCACCATGCACAAGAGCTTCGTGTCGCTCACTGTCAGCCGCGTACACTTTCTGCATTCCGCCTCCAGCTCAGCAGCACTGATCTCCTTCACCATGCTGCCCTTGTCGATAAACCCATAATGTGTGGCAAGCCGCGACAGCTCATCGAGGATATGGCTCGATATGAGTACTGTGATCTGCCTTTCGCGGTTTAATCTGAGAATCAGCTCCCGCATCTCTATGATTCCCTGCGGGTCCAGACCATTAATCGGCTCATCGAGCATCAGAAAATCAGGCTCCCCGCACAGCGCAACCGCAATGCCAAGCCGCTGGCGCATTCCGAGCGAAAAATTCCGCACCCTCTTTTTCCCGGTATGTTCCAGTCCCACAAACGCGAGCAGCTCATCAATCCCGTCAAAGGAAGGCATTCCGAGCACGCGGTACTGCTCCCTGATATTTTCCCTTGCCGTCGCATCCAGATACACCGACGGCGTCTCCACCACCGCGCCCATTCTGCGGCGGCAGCTGTCAATCCTCTTGTCTGTATTGCCCACACCGTACAGGGTGAACGCTCCCGCTGTCGGCAGCTGCAGACCACAGATCAGGCGTATCAGCGTCGTCTTGCCTGCTCCGTTTTTCCCCACAAAACCATAGATTGCGCCCTTGGGCACATGCATGGACAGGCCATTGAGCGCCTTAAAGTCCTTGTAGCGCTTGCTGAGCGCGTTTGTTGTCAGACAGTAATCCATCTTTCTTTACCTCCTTGTAACCATCCAGTGTCTTATCCTGCACCGGACAGTTCCCGCGTTACAGTTTTGTGTTGCAGAGCTGTAACGCACCTTTATTATTTTCTTTACACGAACAGATTAACTTAAAATTTTCAAGAAACCAGTAAAGAAAACAGTAAAGATTTCGTAAAGATTTTAGAATTTACAACTTCAGGCGGAATCCAATCCCCCATACCGCCTCGATGCAATCCCCTTCCCCGATTTCCTGCAGTTTCTTCCGGAGATTGCTGATGTGCTGTTTTAAGGAACTGTCGGTGCAGTCCGGCGTATCCAGACTAATGCAGTCGAGAATTGCGGACTTGGAGAAAACCTGTCCGGCATTCTGCATCAGAAATCGCATAATGGCAAACTCTGTCCGTGTCAGGCGGACTGACACAGCACCATCCGCAGCGCCCCCTCCATCTGATGAAAGCCTGCCTGTTAAGCGCTTTTTTGATGAAACCTCGCGCAGCACAAGGTCGAGCGCGAGGTCTCCTGCAGTCAGTTTTTTCTCATTCAAATTCTCATCAGGATTTTCATTCTGTTGTTCACTCTGTCCAGGCGCAGTCCCCGCAGACACATTCCTTCTGCGCAGCTGCACTGTGATGCGCGCCAGCAGCTCCCTGATTGCAAACGGCTTTGTGATATAGTCCGCCGCGCCGCCAAGCAGCGCCTCCACCTTGTCATCCACACCTACCTTCGCGCTGATCACGATAACCGGAATATCCTGAATCCGTGGCAGCAGCGCCTCCCCGGTCATGCCGGGCAGCATTAAGTCCAGCAGAATCAAGTCCGGCTTTTTTCCAGCTTTTTCATCCGCCAGCAGATACAGTGCCTCCGTGCCGGAGTACGCGCGGCAGGTCTGATACCCCTCCCGGCAAAGACTCTCCTCGATGATGTCCCCGATATGCACATCGTCCTCTATGATCGCTATCCTGCACGCACGTTTCTCAGAGTCAGACTCTGTCCGCCCCATATCCTGATCTGCGGTGTTTAACGCTTTTCTCACAATTTCAAAACCCTCCGGTCATATGTCATGATACCGTTCGTCTCCTCCTCGATATCGGTGAGCTGTGTGTACACGGATGCACACAGCCCTTCTTCTCTCAGCTCCTCAATCTTTTTCTCAAAAACATTGTACGCGTCCCGCAGCGCTTCTCTGTCACTATGGCTTCCATAGCCAAAATACCTGTCGGAATAGATGTGTCCCTCCACCGCAAACGAGATTCCGCCAAACTCCGATATGACATACGGCTTTTTCCCCTTTTTCGCAATCAGCTCAAAGAAATAAATATGCTCGCTCTTCACATCGCCCGCGTCCTGGTCAAACCAGCCGCTGTGGGCGTCGATGATGCGCGTGCTGTCAATCCCGCGCACCATATCCGTATTCTCCTTCGCGTCAAACTGTCCCCAGCCCTCATTGAACAGCACCCAGGTGCATATGGAAGTACAATTGTACAGCTGGCTGACTGTCTCGACACACTCCTTCTTCCATTCCTCCCTGCCGTTTTTGTCCGCCCTTGACGTGTAGCCGTAGTCGTTGTCACGCTTACGCCGGAGCGGAAACAGCACCGTCGGAATATAGCAGGTTTTTACCAGGTTGTAAGTCGTTCCGCCGTTGATCATATCCTGCCAGACAAGCATTCCGAGCCTGTCACAGTGATAGTACCAGCGCATCGGCTCTATCTTGCAGTGCTTCCGTATCATGTTGTACCCCTTTGCCCTGGCTGTCTCAATGTCAAAAATCATCGCCTCGTCGCTCACCGGCGTCAGCAGGCTCTCGGGATAATAGCCCTGGTCGAGGATTCCCTTCTGAAAATAGGGCTTGTGATTCAGACAAAGTCTTGGCGTTCCGTCCCTGTCCGGCTCCGCGGAAAAACAGCGCATGCCAAAATAGCTCTCCACCATGTCCTCACCGTAGACAATCCTGAGCTCATACAAAAATGGATTTTCCGGCGTCCAGCTCTTCTTGTCCGGTATCTCCATTGTAATCAGCGCCTTTTTTTCTGGCAGAACAGCTGTCTTTTTCTCTCCGGCTATCTGATTTTTGTCAAACAATAGAATTTTACACGGAACGGCCGCACCTGCCCCATGGAGCGCCGCTTTATCGGAAGCCGCATTTTCGTCAGGTGTTTCTCCAGAAATCGTCTGATTGGAAGCAATCTCAATGACAACGCGGTCACTGTCATAGTCTGGCGTGATGCGCAGCTCCTGGATATAAATTTCCGGCACCCACTCGCACCATACCGTCTGCCACAGGCCGCTCTGCGCAGTGTAGAACATCCCGCCGTTTTTGAGCATCTGCTTTCCTCTTCCGTGGTAAGAAGTGTCGCTCTTATCCTGTACACAGAGGCGGAGCGTATTTTTCCCGGCCTGGATATATTCCGTTATATCTATGGAAAATGCCTGATATCCGCCCGAATGCGTGCCCGCCAGCGCGTCGTTGACATAGACACGGCACCGCTCGTCGCAGGCACCAAAGTTTAAGAGCAGCCGCTTTCCCTCTGGAATCCTTGCAATCTCAAGCTTGCGCTCATACCAAAGATACTCGTCTGGCTGCAGCTGGCGCTGCACACCGGACAGATACGTCTCCGGCGAGAACGGCACACGGATATCACCATCCCATAGCACAGGTCTGGCATCGTCACTCGTGATTGCGTATTTCCAGATGCCATTTAAAATCGTATAATTTTTGCGCGCCATCTGCGGTCTCGGATACTCTGTCAGCACAACCTCTGTCTGTTCCTGCACAATGCGCTCTCCCCACGGCGTCATCAGCTGATTGTGCTTCTGCTCTCCTTTGTCCAAGATCTTATTTAGTTGAAGCGTCTCGAGCATTTCTCTGATTTTCATGTATAATCACCTCCCGGCAATGTGAATCTGTCCTGATTTCTGTAATGTCTCAATCAAATAAGGAACCTTGTTTATTTGATACCAGTATACTCTGTTTTTACCGCAATGACAAGGCAGGAATCCAAACATCCCCAAATTCAGGTTGACATCAGTCAACCTGTTTGCTATACTATAATTGTTCGACATAAGTAATACAAAATCAATCAATAGCGACATCCATGATACCTGCATTTGATATGAAAAAAGGAGGTCTGTCATTATGCTGAATCAGATCATAACATCAACCATACTAATTTTATTCCTCTTACTCCTCTCCGTCTTCCTGGAAAGGAGAATAAACCCCTGCCTGAAATACGCGCTCTGGCTGCTGGTTGTTGTCAAATTACTGATTCCCCTCCCATATTTTGAGACGCATCTGAGTGTCCTGAATCTCGTCAGCCGGATCAGGCCGGAAAGCGCACCACACCGATTCATTGACAATGGTTCCGCCAACTTCCCCGGCACACTCCCGGAAACAGAACCAGATCAAAGCGCCGGCACCGACGCAACCCCTTCCGCCTCCCAGGAAAGCCCTGACCAGAGCACTTCTTTTCAAGGGAATGCTTGTCAGGAAAATACTTTTCAGAAAAATGCTTTTCAAGGAAATTCTTTTCAGGAAAACGCTTTTCAAGATACTTCCTCTCAGGAGAATGCTTCTCAGGACATTTCCTTTCAGGCGAATTCCTCTCAAATGATGTTCTTTCCCAAAATAGCGGGAATTCTCACTGCGCTATGGATATGCGGTATTTTGCTGTGCGGCGGGACTTTTCTGTGGAGCGGCCTGCGGTTTCAAAGATGGCTGCGGCACAACCGGATCTTCACCGGAATGTACATGGACAGACTTTCCATTTATGAAGTCCCCGGACTTGGCACCCCATGCCTGGCCGGAGTCTTTGCGCCTGCAATCTATGTCAACAGGGAACATCACTTTGACAAGGTGCAGCTTTCTTACATATTGGCACACGAGTACACACATTTCAGACACGGGGATCACATCTGGGCTGTCGCAAGATGTATCTGTGTCGCTATATACTGGTACAATCCCTTTGTGTGGCTGGCGGCGCGCAGGTCTGCCAGCGACGGCGAGCTTGCCTGCGATGCGGGAACCTTAAAGCAGATCGGGGAGGAAAACCGCATCTTATATGCCAAAACATTAATCCTGGCAGCAAATAATCTGTCACAACAAACAAATATGCGCATTCCCGGATACCGAACCGGCGCCGCAGGAGGTATGAAAGAGATGAAAAGAAGGATAAAACTGTTGAAAAACAAACCCCGCACCAGACTGATCACCCTTGCAGTGACGCTCATACTCTGCTGCGGCATGATCGGATGCACTTATGGAAGTGCGGCAAATGACAATCGCGGCGGCGCACAGGTTTCACCCGAACTGACAGACACCCTGCCCCCAGCCGCGCAAACGGACACACAGAAAACTGAATCTGAAAACGAAACTGAAATGCAAACCGAAAGCAACACCGCAATCGAAATCGAAACGGAAACCGAAACTGCACCCGAACCAGAATCCGCTTCCCCGGAAAGCATGGTCTATCACAATACCACCCTGTACCGCGCCCCGGAACCTGGCCAGGTATGTATCCTTGTCCAGCCCTCCATGGTCAGGGACTATCTGGACTACTACTACATCCCATCCGGCGACGCACAAGACCAGCTGCAATCATTGATGGCGCGCACGGAACCCGACTGGCAGAAAAACAGCGATCACTCTATTATAGCAGGACAAAATCTGAAAGAAACGGGATACCAACTGTACTATGAGGATAGAATCTATACGGTCTTTGAGGGCGGATATCTCTATACAACCGATGTTGACGAGGAGCGCGGCGGCGTGGAATCACTGGTCCGCAGCGAAGCGCTCTGTGACCTTACACAGCAGCTTCTGTCGGAAAACCTCGGCTATGAACCGGTCGACATCACACAGATCCATGATATTGTATCAGCGAGATTAGATGTGTGCAGCATCTTTACTGACTGGGAATTCTACAGCCAGACCATAACAGACCCGGATACTCTCGCCTTATTTGAAGACTGGTTCTGCAATGCCAGATATATTTTATGGGGCGCCGGATGCGGTAATGAGAATGCCTGTCTGGAACTGACGCTCTCCGACGGAAACGTCATCAGGCTGTCCATGGCGATAGACAGCTGCAGCAATTTCGGCGTCAATGGCGTCTACTATGACTACCGTCCGAAAGCTTCTTGGGATAACACTGCATTTTACCATTTATTTGACGAGATCCCCTGGAACGCCTAGACGCGCCCTGCCATACAACCATGGACGCACTAAAACAGTCTCAGCTGCTCATACTTCTGCGGAAACTCCCACAGATAGGCAAAACAGGCGTCCACATCATGTACGATGCCGTTCTTCTCACATTTTTCCCGGAACAGTGCCATCAGTTCCCGACTCCGGTCACTCGGCACTTCGTAAGCGTGTCCGTACTTTCTGCGGTACTGTTCCTTCATTCCCGGAAAATGCCTGTCCAGTGCGGCATAGAAATACTCCCTGTCGCCGTCGCGCAGCGTCACCCCCATGCCAAAGCAGATGATGCCATACACCTTCGCGTCAATGCAGTAGTCCAAAATCCCCTCAATATTCTCTCTTGTGTCATTGATGAACGGGAGGATTGGCGACAGCCAGACAATTGTCGGTATCTGATGATCCCGAAAGATTTGCAGTGCCCTTACCCGCTCCTTCGTCGTGCATACATTGGGTTCCAGCAGTTTACAAAGTTTTTCATCGTATGTCGTCAATGTCATCTGGACGACGCACTTTGCTTTCCTGTGGATGCTTTCCAACAAATCCAGATCCCGCAGAATCCGGTCGGACTTCGTCTGTATCGCCACACCATACTCATAGCGGTTGATTATTTCCAGACATCTCCTTGTCAGGTTCAATGTCTCTTCACAGTGCATATAGGGATCGCACATCGCCCCTGTCCCAATCATACATTTGCTGCGCCTGGAACGGAGCGCCCTCTCCAGCAGCTCCGGCGCGTTCTGCTTGACCTCGATATCCTCAAAATCGTGTGTAAAGCCATAGCATGTACTCCTGCTGTCGCAGTAAATACAGCCATGTGTGCACCCCCTGTACAGGTTCATGCCGTTTTTTGCGGACAGAATCCCTTTCGCGTCTACAAAATGCATTTCCAGCCTCCTATCTCTCAACCGTTTCCTTTTTCTCCGGGTTATTGCCCTTACATTCCGCCCTGTACTGAACAGGTGTTTTGCCGGTCGCTTTCTTAAATGCCTGGGAGAAATAGGACTGTGAGGAAAAGCCCAGAATCGTCGAAATCTGGGAAATGGAATGCGACGTAGAGCCAAGCAGCGACTTCCCCTCCTCGATTCGCTTCTGGAGAAGATACGTAATGGGGGATACCCCCATATATTTTGTGAAGGCATGCGCCAAGTAATATTTGTTCATATGCGAAAAGGACGCCAGCGTATCGAGCGTAATGTTCTCCGCATAGTTTGCATCCAGATAATTTTTAATCTGGGCGCACTCCCTGTTTAAGAGGACATTGCTACTCTGTACGATGGACAGATTGTTGTTTCGGAGCATGCACAGCAGGATCACTTCCAGCAGGTTCTGACAGACAGCTTCGTAGTTCTCCTCCTTTTTGGTAATCTCCTCCAGCATGATATTCAGATAGGCATACACATAGGAATTCTGCGTATTGTATTTGTACACATCCCCCGACGCAGTCTGCATGAGGATACTGTCCTGTACCGAGGCGATCTTCTCAAACGAGAACGCAAGCCCGTCAATCCCCAGCACAATATATTCAAGGGGCGTCGTGTACAATGATTTCTCGGTGTGCTGCACATGCGGGTTTATAATGACCATGTCATTTTTGCACACGGAGAACTCCATGCCCTCCGTGATAAACGTTCCGCTGCCATGCACTACGTAAAACAGCTCGCTGAACGGGTGCGAGTGCAGAATGCTCTGCCAGTCCCCCTCATACTTTGAGGTCGAAACATATAAAAGTTTTACTCCGTCAAAACCGGAAGGTTTATCGTTTTCTATACAGTGTCTGGTGTTTCCCATGGCATCGCCTCCCATATCGGATGAATCCACATGCATACTCCGCATTACAGTTCCCGTCTAAGAATCACTTCTATATAACAGATATACCAGAATTTAGATATTTTGTCCACACACTTTATATCCCAAAAATTTCTAAAATTTATTTCTTTTGATATTTTGTGAATCCGGTACATTTCAGAAAGAACAAAATTTTCTTTCCAGCGCAATCGCATTAGCAATATGTATAGAATCTTTTGAACGGATACAAATCCAATATTCATTTTGCACAATGCGTATAACAACTCATTTTTCTTTTTAAATAAAAATATCTAAAAGCAAGATTTATAAAATTTCCAGCAATAATCAGATTGAATATGCGGAATGCTTTCGCTATACTGAAACCATACTTAATAATTACTTATGGCAGCGTTCTATTTCGCCATACCATATGTATCCCTACAGTTTCTGTGTACCTGTTTATCACCAGGTGCATAGAATGCTCCCGGATACACACCTTAAAAGGGAGGGACTATTTATGAAATCGAAAAAAGTTGTTTCATCGTTACTCGCAGCTGCTATGGCTACATCACTTCTCGCCGGATGCGGCAGTTCAAACGATACGCCAGTAACAGACACCACACCGGCGGATAACTCCGCAGCAAGCAGCACGGCCGACTCAGCTCCGGCGGAGCAGACACCGGCTGAAAACACAGAAAATGCAGACAGTACGCCAACATACGAAGAGCAGACATTAAAAGTAGCCGCTTTTGAGGGCGGATACGGCGCAGATATGTGGTCAGAGGTTGTGGCAGCATTTGAAGCTTCCCATCCCGGCGTGACCGTGGAGCTAACCATCGACAAGAAACTGGAGGATGTCATCAGCCCGGCCATGAAAGCAGGTGACTATCCAGATGTAGTACACCTTGCAACGGGACGTGAGGCAGCCCTGACAGAGACTTTGACAAAAGAGAAGGCACTGCTTCCACTGACAGATGTCCTTGAAATGACTGTTCCCGGCGAAGACGTGAAAGTGAAAGACAAAATCGTTCCCGGTTTCCTCGACACACTGGCAACCAATCCTTACGGAGACGGCGTGACCTACTATGCACCGATGTTCTACAGCCCCTGCGGACTGTTCTACAATGCGGGGCTCTTCACCGAAAAAGGCTGGGAAGTTCCCACGACATGGGAGGAAATGTGGGCGCTCGGCGACAAGGCGGCCGAGGAAGGCATCGCACTGTTTACCTACCCCACAACCGGATATTTCGATGCATTTACATACGCGACACTGTCGTCAGCGGGCGGTTCTGATTTCTTTAATAGCTGCATGACTTATGAGGACGGCATCTGGGAAAGCGACAACGCGACAAAGGTATTTGAGCTGGTCGGACAGCTTGCACAATATACAGAGGGCACCACGGTTGCCAACGCGAACAATGATAACTTTACAAAGAATCAGCAGCTCATCCTTGACAACAAGGCAATCTTCTGCCCGAACGGCACATGGCTTCCCGGCGAGATGGCTGACGCACCGAGAGCTGATGGTTTTGAGTGGGGATTTATGGCAATTCCTGCAGTGAACGCAGGCGGTTCCGGATGCTCTTTCTGCTGGTTTGAACAGATGTGGATTCCTGCGGCAGCACAGAATCAGGATATGGCAAAGGAATTTGTGGCATATATGTACTCTGACGAAGCGGCTGCAATTTTTGCAAAGTCTACGGCGATTCAGCCAATCACAGGCGTGAGCGATTATCTCGAAGGCGATAACAAGATGTTCTACAGCATCTATGACAACGGCGCAACTGCTGTTATGGGCGGATTTGCATCGACTGCACCAGTAGAGGGTGTCAACATGCTCGATACACTGTGCGGAACAGTCAACAGTATTGTGAGCGGTGACAAGACCGTTGCTGAGTGGCAGGCCGCTGTGGAAGAAGTAAGCGACAAATTGAGAGCAGCAATGGAATAAGGTTTTAGGAGCGCCCCGAAGGTTTCTGCCTTTGGGGTGCTTTTTTCGAAATAAATGGAGGTATGAATGTGAAAAAGAGCAAAGAACGTTCCATTTTTATTACCATATGTGTAGCGCCGGCAGTCATACTGTTTATTATCTTTATGCTGATTCCCACGTTCAACGTCTTTAAGATGTCGCTGTACAAATGGGGCGGCTACTCCAACAACAAAGAATTTGTCGGATTGAACAACTTTAAAATCCTGAGTGAGGACACGAATTTTTTCCGCTCCTTCCAGAATACCGTCCTGCTGATTGTCTGTGTGACCATCGTGACGATGGCGCTCTCCCTGATTTTTGCGGCAATCCTCTCCCGCGAGAAGATCAAAGGGCAGAATTTTTTCCGGATTATATTTTACATCCCGAATATTTTGTCTGTAGTTGTCATCTCAGCGATCTTCTCGGCAATCTATGACCCGAACAGCGGACTTCTCAACAGTATCATCGGCATCTTCAGAAGCAGCGAAAAGACGCCAATCCTGTGGCTTGGCGACCAGAAGCTGGTCATCTACAGTCTGGTGATCGCGATGATCTGGCAGGCGATTGGCTACTATATGGTCATGTATATGGCGAGTATGGCAAGCGTGCCGGAAAGTCTGTACGAATCCGCCAATCTGGAGGGCGCGGGCAAAGTACAGCAGTTCTTCTCCATCACACTGCCGCTGATCTGGACAAATGTACGGACTACCCTGACATTCTTTGTCATCAGTTCGATCAATCTGAGTTTCCTGATTGTCAAGGCTTTGACAAACGGCGGTCCCGACGGGGCGACAGAAGTATTTTTAAGCTACATGTACAAACAGGCGTACACCAACTCCTCCTACGGATACGGTATGGCAATCGGTGTCGTCGTATTCCTGTTCTCCTTCGGACTGTCGGCACTCATCAACTTTGTAACCAGGCGGGAACCGCTGGAATTTTAAAGGAGGGAAATGCCGATGCGGGAAAAGAAAGAACTGAATTTCAGCAAATTATACAAAATATTTATCTATGCTGCCCTGCTGGCGCTCGCCATCAGCATCGTAGTGCCGGTCGGATGGGTGTTTCTGGCATCCATCAAGGAAAATTCCGAATTTTACGGAAATCCATGGACACTGCCCAAGGGCATCTATTTCCAGAACTTTATCGACGCCTTTGAAAAGGCAAAGATGGGTGAGTACTTCATGAATTCCATACTCGTGACTGTGCTGGCGCTTGCCATTCTGCTTGTGGTCGCGCTTCCTGCCGCCTACGTGCTTGCCCGCTACCGCTTCTTTGGGAGCAAAATTATCAACATCCTGTTCATGGGCGGGCTGTTCATCAATGTCAACTATATTGTCGTACCGATTTTCCTGATGTTTGTCGACGCTGACAAATTTTTGAGAAATCACATGGGAAACGGCTTTTTCCTGAACAACCTCTTTGTCGTGGCGCTTGTGTACGCCGCCACTGCCCTTCCGTTTACCATTTATCTGCTCTCCGGCTTCTTTGTCACAATACCGAGGGATTATGAGGAGGCTGCTTATATGGACGGAAGCAGTTACTTCCGGACTATGGTGCAGATTATGATGCCGATGGCGCTGCCCAGCATTATCACGGTCATCCTGTTCAACTTTCTGTCCTTCTGGAATGAGTACATCATCTCGATGACCCTGCTCACAAAGGACTCCAAAACGCTTCCGGTGGGATTGATGCAGCTGATGCAGGCGCAAAAGGCAGCCGCAAATTACGGGCAGCTCTACGCCGGTCTTGTCATCGTAATGCTGCCGACTCTGATCCTGTACATTCTGGTTCAGAAGAAACTGACACAGGGCATGAGTCTGGGCGGCTTGAAAGGATAATGAGGGAGGTATGGATATGAAACAGATCATCAGACTATTGTACCTGCTGGTATTTATCGCCAGCATGGCATTGATTATAACAGGCCAGCGCAATATCGGACCGGCCGGGCTTCTGACAATGCTTGTCGGTCTCGCCGGAATATTAGTTCTCCTCTATCTTTACAACAAAAAATATCAATAAATCGATGATAAAATACGAAAAAAGGAGGCCGCCAAAATGAATATGGAAAACACTGGCAGACTGACGCTGCCGACAGATGTGGATATGGTTGATGAGACACTGCGCCTGAAGAATCTGCTGGGCGCAGATGCCCTGCGCGACTGCGACGGAACGACCATGCCCGAAGAGCTCCTGAACCAGAACGCCAAGATATATGCAACCTACTACACCACCCGCAAAGACAACAGCTGGGCAATGCAGCACCCGGAGGAAATCCAGCAGGAATACCTGATCAGCGACCGCGTCACAGCGCGGGGGGAAAGCCTGCGCATCCAGCTCATGAAAGGATTTCATACCGAACAGCTCAAAGTAAACACACTGGACTCCCCAAAGCGCTGGTGGGAAGTGATCGACCGGACGACCGGCGAAGTGGTTCCGCCTGAACGCTGGGAATACGACAGCGCGTCGGGGGAAGTTGTGATCGAGACCATTCCGTACCACCAGTACACCGTCAGCTTCCTTGCCTTTCTGATCTGGGACCCGGTACATATGTATAATTTTATCACAAACGACTGGAAAGATGCGCCCCATCAGCTGACCTACGATGTGCGGCAGCCCAGGACACAGGCCTATGTCAAAGAAAAGCTGAAAAAATGGTGCGAGGACAATCCCAATATTGATGTCGTGCGCTTCACCACCTTTTTCCATCAGTTTACCCTGACCTTCGATGACCAGAAACGGGAAAAATATGTGGAATGGTTCGGCTACAGCGCCAGTGTAAGCCCTTATATCCTGGAACAGTTCGAAAAATGGGCAGGCTACCCGTTCCGTCCGGAATACATTGTCGATCAGGGCTACCACAATTCGACCTTCCGCGTTCCGTCCAAAGAATTCCGGGATTTCATCGAGTTCCAGCAGATTGAGGTCTCCCGTCTGGCAAAAGAACTCGTCGACATCGTGCACAGCTACGGCAAGGAGGCAATGATGTTTCTGGGCGATCACTGGATCGGAACCGAACCCTTTGGAAAATATTTTGCAGACATCGGTCTGGACGCCGTCGTAGGCTCGGTCGGTGACGGTGTCACGCTGAGAATGATCTCTGACATCAAAGGGGTGAACTATACCGAAGGACGGCTGCTCCCGTACTTTTTCCCCGATGTCTTCACGGAGGGCGGTGACCCGATCGGTGAGGCACAGGACAACTGGCTGAAGGCACGCAGGGCGATCCTGCGCTCCCCTCTGGACAGAATCGGATACGGCGGCTATCTGAAGCTGGCGGCCGAGTGGCCGGGGTTCATAGACCAGATACAGAAAGTGGTCGATGAGTTCCGTCAGATACACCAGAATATGCAGGGGACAGAATCGTACACTGCACCGTTCAAGGTTGGCATCCTGAACTGCTGGGGCAATATCCGGCGCTGGATGTCAAACCAGGTACACCACGCGCTGTGGTATCGGGAAATCTACTCCTATGTGGGTGTGATCGAATGCCTGAGCGGAATGCCCATCGACGTCGAGTTCATTGACTTTGACCAGGTGCGAAACGGCATCGATTCCGATATCCGGGTGATCATCAATGCCGGCGACGCCTACACATCCTGGAGTGGCGCCGAAAACTGGAAGGACGAAAAAGTCGTATGCGCCATCCGCCGGTTTGTGGACGAGGGCGGCGGATTTATCGGAGTCGGCGAGCCGAGCGCTTACCAGTATCAGGGCCGCTTCTTCCAGCTCAGCGACGTGCTGGGCGTTGACAGGGAGCTGGGATTCTCCATGAGTACTGACAAGTACAACACCCAAAACCGCGACCACTTTATCCTGGAAGATATTCCCGGTGAGATTGATTTCGGCGAGGGAAAGAGCCGTATCTATGCGCAGGGCAGACATTACCAGATTCTGGATATGGACGGAAAGTACAGCCGTCTGGTAGTCAATGAATACGGAAACGGCAGAAGCGTTTATTTCACAGGGCTCCCGTACTCGCCCCAGAACTGCCGCATTCTGCTGCGCGCCATCTACTACGCCGCGCACCGGGAAGACGAGATCCGGAAATATTATGTCACAAATGTCGATACGGAACTTGCCGTCTTCGAACAGACCGGAAAAATCGCTGTCATCAACAACTCCAGACAGCCGCAGAAAACCGATCTGTATGTACACGGATCCCTGTTTTGCCAGCTCGAACTTGCCCCGATGGAAATGCAGTGGATCGATTATGAAAACAGCGTGTCCGGCGGGAATGGAGGTTTGTCATGAGTACCGTAAAGCCATCCTGCACCGGCATCGGCGAGGCGATCGCGGCCTTTGGGATTGAAACCGCAATCAACGGCAGGCTGATCCAAAGAAATCCTTATGGAAACGGTCATATCAATGACACATTTCTCCTTCGCTATGAGACGCCGGACAACAGCGAAAAAAGATATATCCTGCAGCGCATGAACCATGACATTTTCAAGAATCCCCCGCTGCTGATGAAAAACATTGTCAATGTCACAAATCATCTGCGCAGCATCATCTGCTCCCGCGGCGGAGATGCAGCGCGTGAAACATTAAATGTGCTAAAGACAAGAGATGGGGAAAGCTTCTTTCAGGACAGCGGCAGTAATTACTGGAGAGTCTTTCCCTTTATAGAGCGCTCGCTCTGTCTGGAAAAGGCTGAGGGTGCAAAAGACTTTTATGACAGTGCTGTCGCTTTTGGAAATTTCCAGAAAATGCTGGCAGACTTTCCTGCAGAGACGCTGCACGAGACCATTCCCAATTTTCACAACACGCCCTCCCGCTTTCAGGATTTCGTGCGCGCTGTGCAAAACAGTGACAAAGGTCGCGCTGCTCTCGCCGAAAAGGAGATTGCATTCGCACTTGACAGGGAACAGGAGACATCCGTCCTGACAGACCTGCTAACCAGAGGCGAACTGCCGCTCAGGGTGACGCACAACGACACCAAGCTGAACAACATCCTGTTTGACGCGGACACAGGAAAAGCGCTGTGCATCATTGATCTCGATACCGTTATGCCGGGACTTTCCCTCTATGACTTTGGGGATTCCATCCGTTTCGGCGCGAGCACAGGAGCCGAGGACGAGATTGATCTGGACAAAGTGTCACTGGACTTATCCCTGTTTGAAGCCTTCACAAAAGGTTATCTCGAAGGCTGTGACGGGAGTCTCACCGCAAAGGAAATCGAGATGCTTCCCATGGGCGCAAAGCTGATGACCTACGAGTGCGGCATCCGGTTTCTGGCTGATTTCCTGACAGGGGACACGTATTTCAAAGTCCATCGGGAGAATCACAATCTGAACCGGGCGCGGACACAGTTCAAGCTGGTCGCAGACATGGAAGCGAAATGGGACGAAATGACAGCGCTTGTCGGGAAATGTGCTATGTCTGTTTAATATTATTTCGATACAGTTCGTTACTATTCACGGCTTGGGAGCCGCTCATAGTAACGATTCGGGGCGATATTCAAAATTTTGCTTCGCAAAAATCGCCCCTCACTCCTGAATCATGTTCTCACGGAATGCGCAGTTCAGCGCATTCCTGACCCGCGAACAGTAGATACAGTTCAGCTTTGCTGGACTGTATTTTTTATTTTTCTTTGCTATTTCGTCTGCAAAGTGGTAGTATATTACAGTATACACCCAATGTCATTTACTTAAGACCTTAATACCCAGGGTTTGTGAACAAATACAATGATTTATTGGGCATTTTCCAGTACAATTTGTTGGTCAAATGCCTTAAGTTAATGACATTGGTATACACCACAAAACAGAAATGAGGGTACTCTCTTGAAAACCAAAGACTATCAAAACGGCGTGCGCGACGGAATCGCCGTGGCACTGGGTTACTTTGCCGTATCATTTACATTTGGAATGGCATCTGCTGCCGACGGATTGAGCGTTCTGCAGGCAGTGCTAATCTCTCTCACGAACGTGACTTCCGCCGGGCAGTTCTCGGGGCTTGCAATTATCGCTGCGGGCGGAACCTACATCGAGATCGCACTGACACAGCTGGTCATCAATCTGCGCTACTGCCTGATGTCCTTCTCCTTAGCACAGAAATTAGACCGCGCTGCACCGCACCGGCACCGCTATCTCATGGCCTACAGCGTGACCGATGAAATCTTCGCGCTGGACGCAAGCCTTGACAGTGCGCTGTCTCCTGCATATCATTATGGCATCACGAGCGTTGCCGTTCCCGGCTGGGTGCTGGGGACACTTGCGGGCGCGGTGTCCGGAAACATTCTTCCCGCCTTTGCAATCAGTGCTCTCGGCGTCGCCATCTACGGAATGTTTCTCGCCATCATCATCCCGCCCGCGCGGAAAAACCGCACGGTATTGCTCGTCGTTGTGTCCGCGATGGGAATCAGCTTTTTGTTCTCAGTCCTCCCGGTGCTGAACAAAGTCACATCCGGCTTTGTCATCATTATCACGACGGTGGTGACAGCAGGCATCGCGGCATGGCTGAGACCTGTCGAGGAAGCATAACCGAGCTAAAGCGTATTTGATAATACCAAAGGAGAATTTGAAAATGACACACAATATCTATCTCTATATCCTTGTCATGGCCGGCGTGACATACTTAATCCGCATGCTTCCGCTGGCGCTGTCCAAAAAGGAAATCACGAACATTTACATGAAGTCCTTCTTATATTATGTACCCTACGCCTGTCTTGCCGCCATGACCTTTCCGGCAGTCCTGTACTCCACCGCAAGCATATACTCTGCACTTGCCGGACTCCTTGTCGCTGTCATCGCGGCTTATAAAGGGAAGCGTCTGCTCACCGTCGCCCTGCTTGCCTGCGCGGCCGTGTTTATCGCGGAGAGAGTCTTGCCTTTTCTGCCCTGATATTCCTTCTGCGCGTGCTTCTCCGCTTTTTTCTTCCTCTTATTTGCTGCACGTTCATTCTATTCAATGCTGCGCTCATAAGAAATAGAGGGAGATTCCGCAAATCACCGCCATTTTTGCTTTGCATGGTGTTGTAGGTAATAGAGGGAGGAATTGCGGCGGGCTGAACTGCGAAAGTTTGTCAAGGACTGCGAAAGGCTTTATGAGCAGAACCGGGGACAGCAGGGAGCAGAGATTATCCCTTTTCCCCGCCAGCCAAAAGAAAGGAGGACAATATGGCACAGCAAATTTCTGAATCCGAATTGGTACTAATGAAAATCATTTGGAAGAATGGAGGGGCGGCTTTATACTCCGTCATTATGGAGAAATTGGAAAAAGACAAGAACGAATGGAAGAATAATACCGTACTCACGCTGCTTTCCCGACTAGGAGAAAAAAAGTTCTTGAAAGTCAAAAAAATAGGCCGGAAGAATGAGTATGTGGCTATGATAACAGAAGCAGAATACCAGACCATGCAGACCCACAGCTTTCTTGATAAAGTCTACGGCGGGAATGTGAAAAACTTAGTGTCAACCTTGTTGCGGCAGGATATTCTTTCGGCAGACGAATTGAAAGAGATTGAAACATTTTGGAGAAAAGAAAATGAATGAATTTATAAAAATATTATTGTCACTGTCTGTTTCCGGCGCACTGTTACTGCTTCTCATTTTGGGATACAACTGGTGCATATGCAGCACCTTTCACGAATAAAGAAATAGAAACAATAGAAATAAAACAGCTCTCATTGCAGCCCGCATCACATGAGGAATACGGACAATATTCGTTCAAAAAAGGAGATGTGGTATCGGTAGATATAAGGGAGTGTCGGCACATGGAAAAGTTATTTTGCCGGGTGTATCGCCAATGCCCTTATGGAGTGTGAAGTATCTGTCTGCATGACAAACTTTGCGGCGATACTCAACGACCTTGCCGCCAACTTCAAAGACCGCAACGAATATATCTCCCACCTTTGCAGCTTCCCCTTTCTTATCCTTGACAATTTCGGCATAGAGTGTGGCACGGAATACGGGCTTGAACAAGTCTATAACGTGATTGACAGCCGATACCGCAGCAGAAAGCCGTTGATAGCCGCCACAAATTTGACGCTGGAAGAATTGCAGAACCCGGAGGACACCGCCCATGCCCGCATTTATGACCGCCTTACGGAAATGTGCTGCCCCGTCTGCATTACCGGTGAGAATTTCAGAAAAGCCAAAGCACAGGCAAAAATGGAACGCCTTAAAATGCTGCTGAACAGAAAGCTTCCTGTATAATATAAAGTGTAAAGGGAGTTGACTAAAGAAAATACCTCA
>CAMWXE010000012.1 GCA_947178145.1 uncultured Lachnospiraceae bacterium
AACAGGAGTATGAGATAGAGGAATACGAAGAGCCGCAGGAGTATGAGGCAGAGGAGTACGAAGAGCCGCGGGGCTGCGAAGAATCGGAGGAAGAATTTGGGGAGTCTCAGGAAGATACTTCCGCAGAATATGCGCCAGCAGCAGATGAGTCACAATATCAAACAATGGAAATTAACGTTGAAATTTATCAGCCAGGCGATTATGTGGAGGAGACGGAGAACTATTTTGAAAATGGTTTGAAAGATGATTATGCAGAGGATACAGAGTACTATGAGTCTGGAGAGTACTATGATGAAGAAGGTTCTCATGAGACGTATTATGATGATGAAAGCCTCGCAGAAGAATTTTTCGACGAAGAGTACTTTGACGAAGAATATTACAATGAAGAGGAATTGGAAGGAGAGTACATAGAAGCTGACATTGATGACGACTATGAAGAGGACTCCTTTGAGATTGCATATGGAGAATATGACATAGATTACGAAGACGATGGCGTCGAATATGAGGCTGATGAGATGGAAGTGCCGACGGATTTCCTGCAGAGAGTGAAAATGCGGCTTAGCCATCTGACTGCTTTTGATGCAGTTCTTGCGTCCACAGGCGTATTTGTGCTGGTGGCCGGGTTCGTGATGCTGAGCATGTTTTTGCAGTCGAGACAGCTGGATAAGCAAATAGAAGCGCTTGCGCCACTGGGAAGTGAACTTAAGGATATGGGGATCGTTGGCAACGATGGTCTGCTTGCGATGGCTGACGCGGCGGCTATGGGGAATTTTGCACAAGATTCAGAAGAGCAAAGCACAGAGGAGATGTCATCCATTGAGGTCGTGTCCCCGCCGACGGCAGATAAAGTGAATGTCGATTTTGTGTCTGTGGAAAGGGACCTGAAAATACGTTTTACGGATGTAACGACAGGGGAGTTGATCACTGGAACGGTCTTTGAGGTGACGCTGACAAACGCAAATGGAAAACAGCTTGTTCTCAGAGATGATGATATGGACGGAATCATCTATGCACAGAATGTGAATGCAGGAGTGTTTAATGCGGTTGTGACTTCGACAGACAAATACAAGTTTCCGACAGTGGCGCAGCAGGTCACAGTCAAGGATAAGGTTGAGTACGTGGTAATCAATGTGCAGGACGAAGTCAAGACCGAGAAGCAGATCAACGTGGCCGTGGAGGATACGGAGAAAAATGTGGCAGCAGTGGAAGAAGAGGTGCTCAAAGATACTGTTGAGTGGGTGGAATCGACGAAAACGCCTGTGAGTGGCTCAGAGAGTTATCTGCTCGTCGATAAGAACACAATTGCGGATCCATCCCAGACATCCATGGCTGCAGCGCGAATGCTTTTTGACACCTTAAATGTATCGATTGATCCGCCAAGTGCGACATTGAGCGTCGGTTCTAGTATTGATTTAAAGGGAACAGAGTTTTCTAATTCCAAGGATGGTGATGTTGAGTATCAGTACACGACAGAGTGGAAAAGCTCGGATGACAAGGTTGCGTCGGTGAGCGGCGGAAAGGTGACTGCAAATGCAGCGGGAACTGCAGTTATCACTTACACCGTTACGAGAAAGACGATCACAACGACTACAGAAAACAAAGAACCAGTCGAGGAGACGACAGAGATCACAGCTGAAGAATATGAGAAGCTGTCTGAGACGGAAAAGGGGAAATGTACGCCAATCAAGAGTGCAGAGGGGAGTGATACAGATCAGGTTATCAGATATACATATACGAAAGTGACAGAGCAGGAGCCGGAGACAAAGACAAGCGAGACGACAGAGAGTGCACAGTGTACAGTTACTGTCGAGGCGGCAAAGATCACCTCTGGTAAGCTGGAACTGTCTAAAAGTGCGGACAGCTGTGCGGTTGGTGCGACACTGACTGTAAAGCCGGCGAAGCTTGAGTATACAAAACAGGATGGAAGCACAGAGACCATCACAGAAAATTTTCCGTCTATCACGTGGGAAAGCAGTGATAAGGCAATTGCGACGGTTGGCGCTGACGGCGTAGTGACAGGTGTGAAAGCCGGAAAAGTTAACATTACGGGTAAGGTTACAGGCATTAAGGGGGCTGATGGCAGCGAGCTTGATATCAGATGCAGTGTGGAAATCACTGTCACTGCGGCTGCGGAGCTTGCAGTCTCGCTTGACAGGACAGGCGATGTGTATATTGCAGTAGGCGGCTCCACGACGCTTGTCGCGACAGTGACAAACTATAAATCTGATGCTGGAGTGACATGGGAGACTTCGGACAAGAAGGTGGCGACAGTCGATGAGAAGGGTGTTGTGACTGGCGTGGCAGCAGGAAGCGCCAAGATTACGGCGACGACAAAGGAGAAGGATGCACAAGGCGGGCAAAAGCAGGCCACATGTGTTGTGACAGTGAATTCTAACGCGACATCGGACACGACGACAAAGTTGAAGGACAAGAACGGGAACCAGATCTATGTCAAAAATTCAGATGGAAGTTACAAGGAAGCTGTCTACGCAGATTACTTTAATTATTCCGAGTTTTATATTGTGGCACAGTCAAGCTATGTGTATACAGGATGGCAGACAATTGATGGAAAGACCTACTACTATGACAAAAATGGAAATGTTGTGACAGGGACACAGATTATCCAGGGTGTCACTTACAACTTTGGTTCCGACGGGGCGATTGCGACATCGGTCAACGGCTCTACGTTCGGCATCGATGTGTCAAGACACAATGGAACGATTGACTGGAAGGCAGTCAAGGCATCGGGGGTCGATTATGTCATTATCCGCTGCGGCTACAGGGGATCTTCCACAGGTGTGCTGATTGAAGACCAAAACTTTAAGACGAATATCAAGGGCGCTACGGATGCCGGGTTGAAGGTCGGTGTGTATGTTTTCTCCCAGGCAGTCAATGAGGTTGAGGCGGTGAAGGAAGCTTCCCTGGCGGTGAGTCTTGTGAAGGGATATAATCTCACATATCCGATTTTCATTGATACGGAGTCCAGCGGCGGCCGGGCGGACAAGATTGACAAGGCGACACGCACCGCGGTGGTCAATGCGTTTTGCCAGACTGTTGCAAGTGCAGGGTATAAGCCGGGAATTTATGCATCAAAAACGTGGTTTGAGGACAAACTGAATATGGGCGCGATTGGCAGCTACAAGATATGGCTCGCACAGTATTCTGCCACACCTACCTACAAGGGCAAGTATGATATGTGGCAGTACTCCAGCAAGGGGAAGATCAGCGGCATTAATACAGATGTCGACTTAAACTACAGTTACCTTGGTTATTGATAATCCTGCTTGCATTATTGCCAATTTTAGGATAGAATAAGGAAGTGCATATTAAATTTCTTGTGGAGGTATATATTTGATGAGAACTTATCTGGTGACCGGCGGTGCAGGTTTTATCGGCTCGAACTACATCCATTATATGTTTCGGAAGTATGATAATGCGATCAGGATTATCAATGTGGATGTGCTTACGTATGCCGGAAATCTCGAGAACCTTAAGGATATCGAAGACAGGGATAACTATACATTTATCAAGGCAGACATTACGGACAAGGATGCGATAGCAAAGATTTTTGCGGAGAATGACATTGACAGAGTTGTTCATTTTGCCGCGGAGAGCCATGTGGACAGGAGTATTCGAAACCCGGAGGTCTTTGTGCAGACGAATGTGCTGGGGACAGCAGTGATGCTCAACTGTGCAAAGGCAGCGTGGGAGCTTCCGGACGGCGGTTTTAAGGCAGACAAGAAGTTTCTCCATGTGTCGACGGACGAGGTGTATGGTTCTCTTGAAGAGGATGGCGGGTATTTCTATGAGACTACGCCATATGCGCCACACAGTCCCTACTCTGCGAGCAAGGCGTCCTCGGACATGCTTGTAAAATCCTATATGGACACCTATCAGTTCCCGGCAAATATCACGAACTGTTCGAATAATTACGGACCATACCAGTTCCCGGAGAAGCTGATCCCGCTGATTATCAACAACGCACTGCAGGGAAAGAAACTTCCCGTGTACGGAGATGGCAAAAACGTGCGGGACTGGCTCTATGTCGAGGACCATGCAAAGGCGATCGATCTGGTTCAGGAGAAGGGCAGACTGTTTGAGACATACAATGTCGGCGGCCACAATGAGAAACAAAATATTGAGATTATCAACATCATTCTCGAGACACTCCAGGAGCAGCTTGCCGATGAGGACCCGAGGAAAAAGCTTGTTTCCAAAGACCTGATCACATATGTTGAGGACAGAAAAGGACATGACAGGCGCTATGCGATTGCGCCGGATAAGATCAGGGCAGAGATTGGCTGGGAGCCGGAGACGATGTTTAAGGATGGCATCAGACAGACGATTCAGTGGTACTTTGAACATGAGGAATGGATGAAAAACGTCACAAGCGGCGATTATCAAAAGTACTATGCTGAGATGTACAAATAATTTTAGAAAGTTATCGAACAGGGAACGTCAGTACCGAAGGGTAGGGCGTTCCCGCTTTGACATATTATGCGCAGGGCAGCCTGTATATGATAAAGAAAAAAGGAGCAGATAAGCAATGAAAGGTATTATATTGGCAGGAGGCAGCGGAACAAGGCTTTATCCTCTGACGAAGGCGATCTCAAAACAGATCATGCCGGTTTACGACAAACCGATGATCTATTATCCGTTGTCGACATTGATGCTGGCGGGAATCAGGGACATTTTAATTATCTCGACACCGCGCGATCTTCCGATATTTCAGGAGCTGTTTGGCACAGGAGAACAGCTCGGACTTCGCATGGAGTATGCAGTGCAGGAGCAGCCGAGGGGGCTTGCCGATGCGTTTCTTATCGGTGCTGATTTTATTGGAAAGGATTCTGTGGCTTTGGTACTTGGCGATAACATTTTTTACGGGCAAAGCTTTTCCAGACTCTTGCAGCGCGTTGCAGCCAGGGAGAGCGGTGCTACCATATTCGGCTATTACGTTCGCGACCCGAGGGAGTATGGCGTTGTGGAGTTTGACAAGGACGGAAAAGCGATCTCCATTGAGGAGAAGCCGGAGAAGCCCAAGAGCAACTATGCGGTGCCGGGACTCTATTTTTACGACAATGATGTCGTTGAGATTGCCAGAAATGTAAAGCCGTCCGCGAGAGGTGAGATTGAGATTACAAGCATCAACAACGAATATCTGCGCCGCGGGACGCTGACGGTAGAGACAATGGGACGCGGTTTTGCATGGCTTGACACAGGAAACCACGATTCGCTTCTCGATGCTGCGGACTTTGTCTGTGCATTTCAGAAGAGACAGGGGCTATATATTTCCTGTATTGAGGAGATTGCGTATAAGAGAGGCTTTATCACGCGGGAGCAGCTGCTGACGCTCGCGGAGCCACTGATGAAGACAGATTATGGAAAGTATCTTGTAGAGGTTGCCAATGGACTCTAAGGGAAAGAAAATCGGAATACTGCTTGTGCTGTGTGCCCTGCTGGCTGTGATGGCGGCGGTGTTGTTTTCAAATTACAACCGTCTTGTGGGAAAAAATTCCAGCTCTTCCGCAGGCGGCAGCACAGACAACGCTTCCATTCCGCTCGTGGAGGCGGATGGAAAAGTACACGGCGCGGATTTGTCAGCGTTTTTGAAGGACAGTGATTTCTTTGACGCTGAAGTGCCCAATCGTTCAAATCGGAATACATATGATGAAGTGGATGAAAACGGTGATTCTGTGCGCAGCCTTACCATCCTGGCAAGTTCGGTAGAGCGCGATATCCGTGTGAAGATCATTGATGACAGGGGCGACCTTGTTACGGGACAGGAATTTTCTGTGGAGGTAGCAGACACAGGGGTGTATCTCGATGAGGACAAGGATGGCGTCATACTCGTCTCTGACGTAAAGCCAGGTGAATACAAGCTTACTTTGAACGAGCGCGAAGGCTTTAAGGTTCCGGCGGCACCTGTCAATGTCAGGGTGAAATCCATCGTGTCTTACACGGTAATTGACGATATCGATCTGTTTGTACATGAGGAGTCGGAGATAGATATCTTAAAGGAGGACACCAAGGAAAGGGGAATCGACAGCGAGGATGAGGATGATTCCCAGTATACGGCACTGCTTGATGTGGAGAAGGACGAGCGTGAGAACGCAGTCAAGCTGGGTATCGATGTGTCTAAGTGGAACGGTGAGATTGACTGGGAGATTGTGAAAGCTGAGGGTGTTGATTTTGCGATCATACGATGCGGATACAGGGGCTCTTCTTCTGGATGGCTGATCGAGGATCCCTATTTTTACAAAAATCTGACGGGTGCAAAGAAGGCTGGAATCAGGGTTGGCCTGTATTTCTTCACACAGGCGACAAATCGTGTGGAGGCAGTCGAGGAGGCGAGTATGGTGGTGTCCCTGCTCGGAGATACAGCGATTGAATATCCGGTCTTTATTGATATAGAGGGCGCCGGCGGAAACGGAAGGGCGGACAATCTTGACCCGGAGACGAGAACGGCGGTGGCAAATGCGTTCTGTCAGACGATTCGGAATGCCGGACTGGATGCGGGTGTATACTCAAGCCGTAACTGGTATTACAACAATCTCATTGTGGATGAGATGGATGCTCCAAACATATGGCTGGCGGAGTACAGGCAGACACCGCTGTATGAAGGCCGCTATGATATGTGGCAGTACACTTCGAGTGGATCTGTCGCCGGTATTGAGGGAAGAGTGGACTTAAATATCAGTTATTTGGGAATAGAATAATCAAAATGATCGGAAACAGGAAAGGAATCAGGGAAACATGGGAAAGATTACAGTAGAGGAATGCACAGTGGAGGGTGTGGTTATAGAGGGACTTAAGGTCATCACACCGCAGGTGTTTGGAGATAACAGGGGTTATTTTATGGAGACCTACAACTACAATGATTTCAAGGAGGCAGGCATCGACCACGTCTTTGTGCAGGATAATCAGTCGGCATCCAGGAGGGGGGTCTTGAGAGGACTTCATTTTCAGAAGCAGTATCCGCAGGATAAGCTTGTGCGTGCTGTGCGCGGCGAGGTGTTCGACGTGGCGGTGGATTTGCGGGAAGGTTCGAAAACATTCGGAAAATGGTTTGGGGTGCTTCTGTCAGAGGAGAACAAGAAACAGTTTTTTGTTCCTAAGAATTTTGCCCATGGTTTTCTTGTCCTGTCGGAATATGCAGAGTTTTGTTATAAATGCACAGATTTCTATCATCCAAATGATGAGGGAGGATTGCTGTGGAGCGATCCTGATATCGGTGTGAAGTGGCCGATACCAGAGGGAATGGAGCTTATCTTTTCTGACAAAGATCAGAAGTGGGGCGGAATAAAGGATTTTAAGCGATGAGAAATAGTTTGGTAGATCTGTGGCAGTCAAGACAGCTGATCTGGAATCTTGCGAAAAATGATTTCAAAAACCGCTATGCGGGTTCTTATCTCGGACGGGTGTGGGCGTTTACGCAGCCGATTGTGACAGTGCTGCTCTATTGGTTTGTGTTTGGCCATATCATGATGGCGGACAAAAAGGAATTGCTGACAGCAGGGGTGGAAGCACCTTATGTATTGTGGCTGACGGCCGGACTGGTGCCATGGTTTTATTTCAGCGAGGCGGTCAGCAACGGTACGACATCCCTTCTTGAGTACAGTTATCTGGTTAAGAAGGTGGTATTTCCGATTCGTATTATTCCGATCGTGAAATTGATTGCTGCGTCGTTTACGCATATGTTTTTTGTGTTTTTTATGCTGATATTGTATTTCTGCTATGGATATAAACCGGACGTCTATCTGCTGCAGCTGATCTACTATAGTTTTTGCCTGTTTCTGTTCGTGCTTGCGCTCAGTTACACGACCTGCGCGATCGCTGTCTTTTTCAGGGATTTGATGCAGATTGTCAATATTTTTCTGCAGGTCGGCATGTGGGCGACGCCGATTCTGTGGAATATTGCGATGCTGGACGGGGAGCCGATACTGCAGGCGATTATCAAATGCAATCCGATTTTTTATGTTGTGAACGGTTACAGAAATACTTTGTTTACCAAGACGTGGTTTTGGCAGGATAGTTCTTCGACGATTTATTTTTGGATTGTCACCGCCGTATTGTTTGGATTGGGAACACTGATTTTTAGGAGACTCAGGATTCATTTTGCAGATGTGCTGTAGAAAAATATGGGCTGACAGCATAAAATACGGGAGGAACTATGGAAGACAAACAGTTACAAAAAGAGGATGCAGGGACTGCAATCGTGGTGGACCATGTCTGCAAATCGTATAAGCTCTACGACAAACCGATGGACAGGCTCAAGGAAGCGTTAAAGCTGACCAGAAAGCAGAAATATCATGAAGCGCATGCTCTGTCGGATGTGAGTTTTGCGGTCAGGCAGGGAGAATGTGTAGGAATCATCGGAACGAACGGTTCTGGTAAGTCCACGATTTTAAAAATCATAACAGGTGTTCTGAATCCCACGAGCGGCAGCGTCACAGTCGACGGACGCATTTCTGCCCTGCTGGAACTGGGGGCCGGATTTAATATGGAGTACTCGGGGATTGAAAATATTTATCTGAATGGTACGATGAACGGTTTTTCCAACGAGGAGATCGCAGCGAGGATGCAGGATATTCTCGACTTTGCAGATATTGGGGACTATGTGCATCAGCCGGTGAAGACATATTCGAGTGGTATGTTTGTGCGCCTGGCGTTTTCGGTGGCGATCAATATCGAACCAGAAATCCTGATTGTGGACGAAGCGCTCTCTGTGGGCGATGTGTTTTTTCAGGCAAAGTGTTATCACAAATTTGAAGAGTTTAAGCAGATGGGAAAGACAATCATCATCGTAAGCCATGACCTGAGCAGCATTGCCAAGTACTGTGACAGAGTGATCCTGCTCAATCAGGGCGTGAAGCTGGGCGAAGGTTCTCCAAAGAAAATGATCGATGATTATAAGCGCGTGTTGGTAGGGCAGTATGAACTGCCCGGGCAGTATGAACTGCCCGGGCAGCATGAGCTGCCTGTATCCAAATCAGAGAAGAGCCTTCTGAATGACGCTGAGGTTCAGGAAGCGGTTCACAGACAGGCGGCTGTTCAGAAGCGCGCAAGGCAGCAGGCAGACAGGGCAGGGGCACAGGGGTCAGAGACCCTGGAGTATGGTACGCGCGAAGCAGTCATTGAGGAGATCTATCTGGCGGATGATCGCGGCACGGAGACAAATACGCTTTTAAAGGGACTCACCTTCCATATCTATATGAAAGTGAAGTTTTACCAGGCGCTGCCGGCTCCGATTTTTGCCTTTTCGATCAAGAACGCCAAAGGCACTGAAATTACAGGAACGAATACGATGTTTGAGAAGGCGTTTTTAGAGCCGGTGAACGCAGGCGTCACTAAGGAAATCTGCTTTACGCAGAAAATGTCACTGCAGGGAGGAGAGTACTTGATATCCTTTGGCGTGACAGGCTATGAAGGAGACAATTTCAAGGTGTATCACAGACTGTATGATGCGCTTGATGTGACAGTGGTGTCCGATAAGAATACAGTGGGATATTATGACATGGATTCAACCATCGTTGTAAAAGAGATATAATACGTATCGCGTAGGAAAGCAGGTAAAAGCAGTATGGCGGAGCATATGCAGATCAAACAGGAAAAAATAGGCAGCGTTACCATGGATTATACTTATTATGCAGGTCAGGATTTGTACTCGGATGGCGAGATTGAGGATAAAATGCTTGACATTGCGAGGAACAATCCACCCGGGGATTTTCCCAAGATTATTGAGACTGAGAAGAGTTGGCCCATTTTTTATCATTTTTCGCCGCTTCGGACCAATATCATTGATTGGATTCCTTTCAGGAAGACAGACAAGGTGCTTGAAATTGGCGCAGGCTGTGGTGCGATCACGGGTTCGCTGGCAAAGAGGGCAGCCCATGTTACCTGTGTGGAACTGTCCAAAAAGCGCAGTCTGGTGAATGCTTACCGAAACCAGGACGCGGACAATATCACGATTATGGTCGGCAATTTCAAGGATATTGAACCGCAGCTGGACAAGGATTATGACTATGTACTGCTGATTGGCGTCTATGAGTATGGTCAGGCATACATAGGCGGGATGACCCCCTACGAGGATTTTATGCAGATCTGCAATCGTCACAGGAGACCCGACGGGCGTCTGGTCATCGCAATCGAGAACAAGTTTGGACTGAAATACTGGGCAGGCTGCCGCGAGGATCACTTGGGGACATATTTTTCCGGACTTGAGGGATATCATGATGGTGGTTCGGCGAGAACTTTTACGCGTCATGGATTGGAGCAGATTCTGGACAAAACAGGAATTTCAGAGTACGCCTTTTACTATCCATATCCAGACTACAAATTTGCGACCACCATTTACTCTGACCAGTATCTTCCCAAAAAGGGTGAGCTGAGCAATAATTTGAGAAATTTTGACAGGGAACGCGTTTTGTTATTTGATGAAAAACAGGTGTTTGATGAGATTATCGACGAGAAGGAGTTCCCGCTTTTTTCCAACTCTTATTTGTTGGTGGTTGGAGGCGCTCCGGATGTCGTTTATACGAAGTTTTCCAACGACAGAGTTTCCAGGTGGGCGATTCGGACTTCGATTGTCCGGGATGCATCGGGGCAGGTACATGTGGAGAAACTGCCGGATACGGGGGAAGCGTGCAGACATCTCATGAACACAAAGAAAGCCTATGAGCTGCTTTCTTCGCGGTATGAGGGGACGAAGATTGCCATCAACCAATGTACGGTGATCGGTGATCAGATTCAAAACGGGCTGGCATTTGCGTTTTGCAATGGAAGAACCCTGGAGACCTTGCTGGATGAATGCCTGATGCGGGCAGACGTAGCCGGATTTAAGGCATTGGTTGAGGAGTATCTGTATTGGCTCTATTACAATGAGGATACGCACACTGTGAGCAATTTTGATTTTGTATTCCCCAATATCCTGGTGGATGGTGATAAATGGCATGTGATTGACTATGAGTGGACCTTCGACAAACACATAGAGGCGAAGGATATTGCTTTTCGCGCCTTTTATAATTATACATTGGGCGGTGAGACAAGAAAAGCATGTGAAGACCTTCTCATGAGAGATATTTTGGGATTTACGGACGATGAGATCAAGGCGGCGATCAACGAAGAAAACGAGTTTCAGCTTCGCATTACGGGAAGGCATGCCTCGGCAGGGCGCATGCGGGAGTTAATAGGGAACAAAGCCTATGCGCTCGAGGGAATGCTAAAGTACTGCAATCATGCAGACCTCAAGTATGTTGTGCAGGTTTTTGTGGACTACGGCGAGGGATTTAGCGAAGAGAATTCGATAAGGCTTTGGGAGTGCTACTCTGTCGGGCGGTATTTGAAGTTAGAGTATGATATTCCTGACGGGGCTGTGCGGATCAGGATTGATCCCTGCGAGTATCCTTGTGTGGTGGATATACGCGAGATCAGGGTCGGAGGCAGACGATATGCTGGCGATGCCATTGAGGTGAATGGATTCTGGCAGGAATGCGGGTGGGTTCTGTTTGACAGTGAGGATCCCAATCTCTCCTTCGAGGTTACAGGAGGAGAGCATCTTACAGCGGACATGGATATTTTGGAGATTCCGCAGTCGTTTGCCAGCCAGATTGTGCAGAGCGCAGTAAAAGAAAACTTTGTCACCAGAACAAAGGGATTTCTTAAGACAAAATTGAGAGTCTGAAAAACGCTTCAGGATAGGGGAACCATTGATATGATTGGGAAGATAAAAGAAGCCATCCAGGGCAGATTGTACAGAAGATGCATAGAAGAGTATGAGAGGGAGCTGCGCTGTCAGACAGACCCCTATCTTTTGTGGATCAGGGAGAATGAAAAGGGCAGTCAGAAGGAGGAACGCGAAGGACAGTATCCAGAGATTGGCATTGTGTATATGCAGAACTGCGGCAGAAATTTTTCCCTGTCGGGCGTGGATAAAAAATATATTTTGTTTGTGTCAAAGAATGGCCGGATCGCGCCGAATGCTTTTGGGGAGATCACGCAGTATTTTGAGACGCACCAGGATGTGAATGTCGTCTATACCGACGAGGATACTTGGATGCTGGAGCTTGACAAAGTGCGGCGAAAGGATTTGGAAGATGACGAGAGCACACATCGGATTTTCCCGTGGACAAAACCAGAGTGGTCTCCTGATACGTTGTTTTCTTTTCTGTATTTTGGCAATATTTTTGCAGTCCGCAGGGAGGCCTGTCTCGGGATTGAATGGCTGGGAGATGGCGATTACCGGAAGAATGTGTATGATTTTGCGCTGAAGGCGACAGAGGATGGCAGGCAGCCTGGCCATATTGAGAAAATACTGTTTCATTCATACGAAAAGGGGGGCAACCGGATAGCGATTGAAGAGCGGCTGATGCACCGGACGGACTTGATCGGTGTGGGCGAGGAGTATGACGATATCCGCGAAAATGCGCTTGCAAGGCGCGGCCTCCATGGAAGAATGGCTGTGGATGAACAGACAGGGATATCGTATCCGGTATATGAAGTGCCAGAGAAGCCGCTGGTCAGCATTGTCATACCATCAAAGGACAATCCAGACGTGCTCAGGCAGTGCATTCGTTCCGTCTATGCACATACAGATTACTCCAATTTTGAGATTGTTGTCGTTGACAATGGAAGCGCAGAGGGTGTGCGCGGCGAACTGGAAAATTTTCGAAAGGAGTGTCCGTTTACCTATCTGTATCAGCCGATGGATTTCAATTTTTCTCACATGTGCAATGTGGGGGTGGAGGAATCAAAAGGCGAATATATTCTGCTGCTCAATGACGACATGGAAGTGATTGAGGACTTTTGGCTTACCAGGATGGTCGGCCAGGCTTCCCTAAAACACGTTGGATCTGTCGGCGCAAAGCTTTTGTACCCGAACTCGACCATGATACAACACGCAGGCGTCAACAATACCGTGTCGGGTCCTGGTCATAAGTTAAAACAGTTGGATGACAGTGTATCATATTATTATGGCAGGAATCGCCTGGTGTATGACATGATTGGCGTCACGGGGGCATGCCTTATGATACGCAGGGAGTGTTATCTTGCTATGGGGGGGTTGTATGAAGGACTTGCTGTGGCGTACAACGACGTCGACTTGTGTTTTCGTCTGTACAGCAAGGGACTGTACAATGTCCAGAGAAATGATGTCGTGCTGTATCATCACGAGTCGCTCAGCCGCGGAGACGATCTGAAGGATGAAAGGAAGCGAAAGCGCCTGAATGATGAGAAAAGGCTCCTTTACAAAAGGCATCCAAAGTTGTACAGACACGATCCGTTTCTTGGAATACTGTTAAATAATGGGGAGCCAGAGTACAGTTGCGGCTGGCTGGAGCAATATGAACTGTTTCCTGTTTTTGATGTTGCAGACGAACGTATGATTGCAGAATCCGGAAAGCTTCCGGCACCGGAGAATATGAACCAGGCAATCCTGATTGTCGTGGAGGACTGCGGCAAAGAGGAGTTTTCCAAAGCAGTGACGGAGAATGGGCATAAGACAAAGACATACTATCTGGTGAAAGGATGGGCCTACGTGCCGGGGGCAGACAATGCGCGCTACCAGTTCAAGATCCTTCTGGTGAACGGGAGCGGCAAAGTGTGGGAACTGCCGGTACAGAAGCGGTATCGCAAGGATGTGGCTGCCATTTTGCCAGATGAGACGAATGTGGCGCTGGCAGGTTTTTGCAACTGGATTGTTGAGGGGACACTGCCGCCAGATACGTATGCGCTGTGGATGACCGCAAAGGATGGCTGTTCAAGACAGCGACTATATCGAAGTATGGAGAAGACATTGACGATCGAATGAAAGCGTATAAACAGGAACTTTTTGAACAAAAGACGCCATACCTGCAGTGGCTGAAATCGCAGGAAGCCAATCTGAGAGCGCAGTATGGACAACAGCAGAATCAGGAAGCTTTAGGGAAGCAGATGCACACGCTTCCCTTTTCTTCGTGTATGGACAGCGTGAAGAAGGGCGAAGAGCCCGATGCCAACGTCGCATATCTTTTTGTGAAAGAGGGGGGCAGCCTGTCGGAATATGCCACAGCTGTCGTTGCAAAGGCCTTTTCTGATGATGCGGATGCGGTGCTTGTATATGCGGACGAGGATTACAGAGGAAGTCTCAGAGAGCTGTATGATATCGAGGATGGTACATTCGAGGAGGAGATTACACGGCCTTACTGTATGGGCGGCGACAGTGCATCTTACAGAGGGGAGCCTTGGTTCAAGCCTGATTTTTCACCGGACACGCTTGCTTCTTTTTTCTATCTCGGAAGTGTGTTCGCGATCAGGGGCGATCGATTGTTGGAGACAATAAGGAAATATGGGGATGATATCAGCATCTATGAGCTTGTGTACAGGATATTCATGGACGCTCTGGACAGGAGACAGCGGGGGGAGCGGGAAGGGATTATCCACATACCAAAGATATTGTATACCAATGACAGCTGCAATTGCGCAGAATATGAAGGGCAGACCAGAGCATTCTGTGAGACGGACCAAAATGCCATTTCGGATAAAGTATCGATTGTCATTCCAAGCAAAGACAATGCGCAGGTGTTGCAAAAGTGCCTGCAAACCCTGATACAATACACAAATTATGGCAACTATGAAGTAATCATTGTGGATAATGGCAGCGAACCGGCGCAAAAGCTGTGGATAACGGAGATGATTGCGGCATACCGGAGCGAGCATGCGGATCTTGTGATCCGATATCTCTACGAGATAAGGGCGTTTAACTTTTCGGCAATGTGCAATGCCGGGGCGCAATTGGCAGACGGGAAGTATCTTTTGTTTCTCAATGATGATATTGAGATCCTGGATACGGAAGAGGGCAGGCAGTGGCTTGACAGAATGCTGGCATATGCCGGAAAATCTCATGTGGGTGCTGTCGGGGCAAAACTGTATTATCCTCGTTTTTCGGGAAATAACAAGTGTTATAAAATTCAGCATGCAGGGATTACCAATATGGGGATTGGACCAGCACACAAGCTCGGCGGCCTGGATGATGCAGGGAGTCTGTACCATGGTCACAACACACAGAACTACGATATGCTGGCAGTCACCGCGGCGTGTATGCTGATTCGCAAAAGTGTTTTGGAAGAGGCGGGCGGTTTTGACGAAACCTTTCCGGTAGCGTACAATGATGTGGAGCTTTGCTTCCGGCTGTATCAGCGGGGGTACTTTAACGTACAGGTCAATGAGGCAATGCTGATTCATCATGAGTCTCTCAGCAGAGGGCAGGATACCTCGCCAGAGAAGCAAAACCGCCTGATTGATGAGAAGAAAAGATTATATCGAAAACACCCGGCATTTCGGGCGAGGGACCCCTTTTACAGTCCCAATCTGGTGCAGTGGAAAAAGGATGTGGAATACCACACAGGCTATTTATATGACTTTGACAGGTATGCAAAACAAAACCTGCTTGAAGATGACGGTGCGGTCGGCAAAAGAAAGCGGGCAGTATTTAAAAAATATGATTTTAGAAATTTCCTGCATGCGACGTGTGGGGGGATGGCAAAAATATATGATAGACTGACCGGGTATCGCGATCTGATGTTTCATGTCGATCGTGTTGAGTATGATGACGAAGCCGGCATAACAGTAGAGGGATGGTGCGCGGTCAGAAATGCGGACAATGCCGCCATACCACGAAAACTCTGGCTCATAGATACGATGCGGACGTTTGATTTTAGAAGTGTATATGAGTTTGACACAGCGCCAAAGCTCAGGGAGGATGTGGCGGAGTTTTTGGAGGAGAAGGACAGCAGAAAAGGGACAAAAAACGCTGCGCTCTCAGGCATACAGGTAACGATTGAGAAAAGTGCCTTAAAGCCAGGTGTATACAGTATCGGTGTTCTTTGCAAAAATATGCTGATCTGCGATCCAAAGAATCGGGTTAAAATTGATAGAGATACAGAGAGAGGTGTGATGCAAGATGGCAAATGATACGATTGATGACTATCAGAATAAAGAAGAGCGGGATGTGCAATTCTATAAACAGGCGTATGAGCGGGAGAAGGCGCGGGCGGCATCCCTGGCAGGCAGGCTTGCAGATGCCAAAAATGAGGCGGACAGTCTGCAGTTTCAGCTCGACCGCATTAAGAACAATCCGCTGTGGAAAGCGTCCAGGCCCCTGCGTCAGACCATGCATTGGGGGCTTAGAAACTACAGGCGTGTGCGCAATCTGGGCGGTCCCAGGGGGATTGCCAGAAAGCTAAAACAGAAAAAGATTGAGTCCGAGGCAAAAAAACTGCACGGCACGGCAAGCTTTCCAACGCCGGAACAGGCAGCGATGCAGCGGGAAACGAAATTTGACCGCATGGTCAAGATTAGTATCCTGGTGCCTTTGTGGAACAATCAGCGGGAATTTCAGATACAAATGCTTGACTCTGTGATGAATCAGACCTATCAGAATTGGGAGTTGTGTCTGGCGGATGGTTCTGACGAGGAGCACAGCTATATTGGAGAGATCTGCAAAGAGTACGCTGCGCGTGCAGATGGCAGGATTGTCTATCGCAAACTTGACAAAAACGGAGGAATCTCAGGAAATACCAACGAGTGCCTGAAACTTGCCACGGGTGCGTATATTGGTCTGTTTGACCAGGATGATATTCTGCACCCCTCTGCACTTTACGAGTATGTAAAGGTGATTAACGAGAGGGGAGCGGATTATATTTACTGTGATGAGACGACCTTCAAGGGCAGCAGCATCAACAATATGATCACACTGCACTTTAAACCGGATTTTGCGCCGGACAATCTCAGGGCAAACAATTACATCTGTCATTTTAGTGTGTTTTCCAGGGAATTGCTTGATGGGACAGAGCTCTTTCGAAGCGGTTTTGACGGCAGCCAGGACCATGATATGATACTGCGGCTGACGACAAATGCCAGGAAAGTTGTGCATGTGCCAAAGCTTTTGTATTACTGGCGATCTCACAAGGCGAGCACAGCGAGCGACATCAGTGCCAAGCCCTATGCCATTGCGGCGGCAAAGGGGGCTGTGGCAGACCATCTGACCAGGTGCGGCTACAAGAACTTTGAGATCAAGAGCACGAGAGCCTTTGACACAATCTTTGAGATCAAATATGAGATATTGAGCGAGGACAAGATATCCATCCTGATTCCAAACAAAGACCATGTCGATGATCTGAGGCGCTGCATAGAGTCCATCAAAGAGCGCAGCACGTATGAGAATTATGAGATTGTTGTCATAGAGAATAACAGCAGGGAAAAAGCGACCTTTGACTATTACAATACCTTGCAGGATCAAAAAAAAGTAACGGTCGTTACGTATGAGGGCGAATTCAATTACGCGAAGATAAACAATTTTGGAGCGCGCCGTGCGACAGGCAAATATCTCTTGCTGTTAAATAACGATACGCAGGTAATCTCGATGAATTGGCTGGAGGCGATGCTGATGTACGCACAGCGTCCTGATGTGGGGGCAGTCGGCGCAAAGCTCTATTACGGCGACAGAACTATACAGCATGCGGGTGTGGTCATTGGACTTGGCGCACACAGGACCGCGGGACATACGCACTACAAGATCAACTATGACAACCTTGGCTATATGGGAAAACTGTGCTATGCGCAGAACGTCTCAGCAGTGACCGGCGCGTGTCTGATGGTCAGAAAGAGTATTTATGATGCACTTGGTGGACTGGATGAAGCGTTTGCGGTGGCGCTGAATGATGTGGACTTCTGCCTGCGAATCCGGGAAAAGGGCTACTTGAATGTGTTCACGCCATTTGCGGAGCTGTATCATTTTGAGTCGGCGTCGCGCGGCAGCGATATCGCTAACGAGCAGAAGGCAAAGCGCTATGAGGAGGAGTCTGCGCTGTTCCGCGAGCGCTGGAAAGAACTGCTTGCAAAAGGAGATCCGTATTATAATCCGAACTTTTCTCTGGACCGCAGTGATTATTCGCTGAAAATGTAATTAAATTAAGCTAAATTTCCCTATAATCTTGAAATATTTCCAAATATTTGGTTTAATATAATTGGAATGTAGTGCAAATTGACAACGCACTGATTTTAATGAATTTATATGGAGGTAGCAGTATGAGTTTTATGGACGAATTTAACTTCTGGCTGGGTGATGATTACTTTGACCAGGCAACAAAGGATGAGCTCTTAAAGATTAAGGACAATGAGAGCGAGATCGAAGAACGTTTTTACAAGGAGCTTGAGTTTGGAACCGGCGGATTGAGAGGTGTGATCGGCGCAGGTACAAACCGCATGAACATCTACACTGTGAGAAAGGCCTCGCAGGGATTGGCAAATTATATCATCAAGGCAAACGGGCAGGAAAAAGGGATTGCTATCGCATATGATTCGCGTTTCATGTCGCCTGAGTTTGCCGATGAGGCAGCTTTGTGTATGGCAGCAAACGGCATCAAGGCGTATGTGTTTGAGTCACTGAGGCCGACACCGGAACTTTCCTTTGCGCTGAGGACGCTTGGCTGCATCTCGGGTATCGTGATCACAGCAAGTCACAATCCGCCAGAGTACAATGGATACAAGGTGTACTGGGAGGACGGCGCACAGATTACGGCACCCAAAGACAAGGATATCATCAGCGAGGTGAAGGCTGTCACAGACTATCATACAGTGAAGACAATGGACAAGCAGGAAGCAATCAATGCCGGCCTGTATCAGGTGATTGGCGGGGAGATTGACGATGCTTACATGGTGGAGCTTAAGAAGCAGATCATTCATCCGGATGTCATCAAGGAAGTTGCGGATGACATTAAGATTGTGTACACACCGCTTTGCGGCACTGGCAACAAGCCCGTGAGAAGAATCCTTTCAGAGCTTGGATTTAAGAATGTGTACGTTGTACCAGAACAGGAAAATCCAGATCCGAAGTTCACGACACTGGACTACCCGAATCCGGAAGATCCGAAGGCATTTACATATGCCTTAAAGCTTGCAAAGGAAAAGAATGCAGATATTGTGCTTGCCACAGACCCGGATGCAGACAGGCTTGGCATCTATGCACTGGATACAAAGAGCGGGGAGTACAAGGCATTTACAGGCAATATGTCTGGTATGTTAATTGCAGAGTATATTTTAAGAGAGCGCAAAGCGACAGGAACAATGCCAGAGAATCCGGCGCTTGTCACCACGATTGTTACAACAAATATGACAGCACCGATCACAAAGGAATACGGTGTGAAGCTGATCGAAGTGCTCACTGGATTTAAGTTTATCGGCGAGCAGATCAAATTATTTGAGCAGACAGGTTCAAACAATTACGTATTTGGTCTGGAAGAAAGCTATGGCTGTCTTGCAGGAACACATGCCAGGGATAAGGATGCTGTCGTTGCAGTGATGTGTCTGTGCGAGGTTGCGGCATGGTGCAAGAAGAACGGCAAGACACTGTATGACATGATGCTTGAAATTTATGAGAAGTATGGATACTATAAGGAGACGCAGTATGCTATCACAATGAAGGGGATTGACGGGTCCAGGCAGATTGCAGCGCTTATGGACAAGTTTCGGAACAATCCGCCCAGAAGATTTGGCGAGCTTGAGGTTGTGCGCGTAAGAGACTATGACAATGATGTCATCACAGAGCTTGCGTCAGGCAAGACCTATCCGACAGGACTGCCGAAGTCAAATGTACTCTACTTTGATCTGACCAACGATTCCTGGTGCTGTGCAAGACCTTCTGGCACAGAGCCAAAGATTAAGTTCTACATGGGTGTCAAGGGAACAAGTCTGGAAGATGCGCAGAAGAAGGTAGAGGATCTCACAGGCGAAGTGAAGAAAGTAATCGAAGAATAAACGCTGTTGGCAGGAAACAGCAGTCAAAGAGGATTTGTATGAAGGGGGTAGGGATTTGCAACGCAGATTCCTGCCCACTTTATCAAAGATGGAGTGATACATGAAAAAATTGTTTGCACAGATTATTAAGTTCGGTTTTGTCGGTGGAGTGTGCTTTTTGATTGATTTTGCCATCTCTACGGTATTGTTTCATCTGCTGCGCGGAATGCTTGGCCAGGAGGCGGTGAGTGCGGCGACAGCAATTGGTGGATTTGTTGGATTTACGATATCTGTTGTGGTAAATTATATTCTCAGTATGCGGTATGTGTTTGAGCGCAAGGAGAATTTGAGCAAAAGAAAAGAATTTTTAATTTTTGTGATTTTGAGTATAATCGGGTTGGGAATAAACGAGGTCATCCTGCTTGGATGCCGCCGGGCCTATGAGGGGAGCGCATTTCTGATGGAGACCTTTTATGATGATACATGGTGGTTTGCACTGTCCAAAGTCATTGCGACGGCGGTGGTAATGGTATACAATTTTGTGAGTAGAAAAATTATTTTGGAAAAACACGAATAACAGATGGGAGCATATATGTCACTGACACAAAACATAAAAAAGACAATCAATTACAGCAGGAAAAACGGCTATGCAGAAACAGTTCTTTCTGTGTGGGAGCGTGTGACAGAGAACTATAGTGCCAATTACACTTATCAGCCGCCAGAGGAAGAAACGCTCCAACGCCAGAGGGAGGATCACAGCGTGTCCGACATTCAGTTCTCCATTCTAGTGCCAGCTTATGAGACACAGACTGCACACATGGAAGCTCTGATTGACAGCTGTATGGCACAGACCTACGGAAACTGGGAGCTGATCATCACAGATGGCAGTCCGGATGACTGTGTGGAGGAGGTTGTAAGAAAATATCAGGATCCGCGCATCCGCTATGTGAAGCTTGTAGAGAATGGCGGTATCGCTGAGAACACAAACAAAGCGATCGACCTTGCAGAGGGGGATTACTATGGATTGCTGGACCATGATGATCTGCTCACACCAGATGCTTTGTATCTGTTTGCGCATGCCATAGACGAAAAACGTCCCATATTTGCATATTCGGACGAGGACAAGTGTGACACATCAGGAAAGCGGTTTTATGACCCGCATTTTAAACTGGATTTCAATTTAGACTTGTTTTTGACCAATAATTACGTGTGTCATTTTACTGTGGTTCAGGCGGAAGTGATGCGCAAATACCGCATCCGCAAGGAGTATGATGGATCGCAGGATTATGACTTGTTTTTGCGGATTGTCGCGGGATTGCTCCTGAAAGAGCGGGAGAACAGGGATGCCAGGCCGGTAGAGGACTATATCTTACATGTGCCAAAGGTGCTGTATCATTGGCGCTGTCATGAGAATTCTACCGCTGGCAATCCACAGAGCAAGATGTACGCGTATGAGGCCGGCAAGAAAGCGCTGACTGATTTTGCGGCAAGAATGGGGTGGAAAGTGGATGTGCGCCACAATAAACATTTAGGTTTCTATCACATAGAATACAGAAACGATTTGTTTCATCACAGACGGGATCTGGCTGCGGCGGGCGGTTTTGCTGTGTATCATGGCAAGGTGGCAAGCGGTATCTACAGGGGACAGCCGCTTGTCTATGCAGGATATATGAATCGAATGGATTTATATCAGGATGTTGCAGTGCTGGATATACGGAATCTGGCTGTCAGCAAGGCGTATCAGGACATTTATCAGGAAGTGACCGGTCATCCATATGAGAGTACGATTTTGACGGAGAACAAAGAACTTCCCCAATGGCTGCGGGAATTAGACAAAAGTTCACAGGGACGCAGCCAGATTGCAAGGATGAGTGCAGAGCTGTGCCATAGGCTTTCCGCGGCAGGGGGGAGACTACTGTTGAATCCGACCTGTGTTCGTACGGTGAAGGGCGTAGCTGCTGTATCTGACAACGAATAGAGAGAAAGCAGGGGAGGATTATGGCAAAGTCGACGGTGGTGATCCCGAACTTTAACGGGATCCAGTATATAGAGGCGTGTCTGGACAGTCTGTATATGGGAACTGTCAAGGATATGAACGTGATTGTTGTGGACAATGGATCCTGCGATGGAAGCATGGAGCTTGTGCGCGACAAGTTTCCCCAGGTACAGCTGATTGTAAATAAAGAGAACACAGGTTTCTGCCACGCAGTGAATCAGGGAATTAAAGCAAGCACCACCCCGTATGTCATACTCTTAAATAATGACACGAGGGTGGATTTGGCTTTTGTACATGAATTGGAAAAAGTGCTGGACGCAGACACAAATAAGGAAATCTTTTCTGTTTCTGCGAAACTTGTATCTCTTTATGACAGGGACAAAACAGATGATGCGGGTGATTATTACTGTGCTCTGGGCTGGGCATTTGCGCGGGGAAAAGGAAAAGATCCCAACAGATATCGGAAAGACTGCGAGATATTTGCAGCCTGTGCAGGCGCTGCGATTTACCGCAGGGAATTGCTGGAAACAGATCGCGTCGGATTGTTTGACGAAGCGCATTTTGCCTACTTAGAAGATATTGACATTGGTTATCGGGCGAAAATTCATGGATATATAAATTGGTTTGCGGCAAACTCTATAGTATATCATGCCGGGAGCGCCACGAGCGGCTCCCGATATAATGCTTTCAAGACAAAAATTGTGGCGCGCAACAGCATTTATCTGATTTATAAAAATATGCCATGGATACAAATTTTACTAAATTTTCCGTTCTTGTTTGCAGGCTGTTTTATAAAACTTATGTTTTTTATAAGAAAAGGGTATGGAAGGGAATATATTGCAGGGCTTATAGACGGTGTGAAATTGTCTGTCGGCAGTGCGGGTAAGGCGAATAAACAGAAGGTTAGGGGTTCTCAAACAGCGGCGTATGCCAAAATACAGTTTGCGCTATGGAGAAATTTACTAAGACTTTTTGAGGGATAGTGTTTTGGGGCGCACTGTATCGTACAAAAGATTAATTGCAGAATTGGGAGAGGAAAGCGATTTTATGGAAGAAAAAAGGCAAAGGAACATCGCAGGGTTCTACTTGATATTATATATTGTGGCGGCAGTTGTTTTGGTGCTGAATCAGCCATTATATAATCGGACGCTGCACAGCAATCCGCCCGATGAGGTGGTGCGGTATAAAGTTCCTTTGTACATCTGCAATCATGGGACACTTCCGACAGGCTTTGAGGAGGAGCTCACATTTGTGGATGTGGATTATACCTATGGATTTTACACACTTCTTCCTCACATTGCGCAGGGATACGCGATGCGTTTTGTGAAGTTGTTTACGGATTCTGAGTTGGCGCTCTTGTATACAGCACGGTTTGTAAATGTATGTTTTGGCTTGATGATGGCTTATATTGTGGTTTTGATTGGAAAGCGCCTGTTTGCAGATCGACGGATGCAGTGGCTTTTCTGCTTTCTGGTGATGTTATTGCCGCAAAGTTTGTTTCTGCATACCTATGTCAATTCGGATTCCCTGTGTCTGCTGTCCACGGCATTGATGCTTTATGGACTGATCAGAGGATATGGGGATGACTTTTCTGTAAAATCGTGCCTGATTTTGGCGCTTGGCGTCATTTTGTGTGCACTTTCTTATTATAATGCGTATGGCTTTATTGTGAGCAGTATTTTGCTGTTTACAGCGCATTTTTTTCAGCAAAAGGACGGAAAGTGCAGATTTGCATGGGCGTCTTTTTGGAAGAAGGGATTGTTCATTGCGCTGCTGGTGCTTTTGTGCATCAGCTGGCAGTTTGTCCGAAATTTCCTTCTGTATGATGGGGATTTTCTCGGGATTTCCACGAAGGAAGCATTTATGAAGGCGGGCGGGACAATCCGTGATACCTATTACAGCAGGGGGGAAAGTTTGTTTGCAATGCTCTTTGGCACTTCATTTTTTCCAAAGCTTGCAGTGAGTGTGATATCAAACTATGGTTCTGTTTCGATTTATACATGGCCGGTAGTGTATGTTTTTTACCTGCTTTTGTTTACGGTGGGTATCATTGGAAGGATTCTGGTGCGGGATAAGGGCAGCGGCCCCAAGGCACTGTTTGTACACGCCAATATGATATTTTGTATGTTGATGCCGCTGCTGCTTTTGGTTCGGTATGCCTATACCATTGACTATCAGGCACAGGGGCGCTATATTTTACCGGGAATTATCCCATTTATGTATTATGTGTGCAGCGGTATTGAGAGGCTGCCTGTATGGAGGAGGAGTACAGAGAAGAGAAAGGACATCGCTGCAGCGATACTGTTGGCGGGGATTGCAGCGGCGCTGCTCTTGTCCATTGTCAGTGCAATGCCATATTATCTTCAGTCAGATGTACTATGGGAGTGACATACATTTTGGCGTGCGACACGGCAGAACAAATCAAAAAATAAATTGTATTTTTGCGTCAGATATTGTAGAATATAAAGGTGATGGTTTGTGTTGACATAAGGTGTGGTGAGACAGTTGATAAAGGATAATCAAAAATATTTTAATAAATTGCTTATTCTGCTCGATGCATTGGGGCTCACATTTTCCTATTGGATCTCCTGGTTTTTGTGGCTCAGCGGATATGTGAAGGAGAATGAATTCGGCACAGGTATTCTGCCAGTGCAGGTTTATTTTATCGCGTTTATCGCCATTGTACCCGAGTATCTGATTTTATACAGTGCGTTTGACCTGTATACTTCAAAACGCACAGCGAAGACAGTATATGAGATTTTTAATATTATAAAGGCGAATACGATAGGACTGCTGGCAATTATGGTAGTGCTGTTTGCCATCAATGTACCGGATTTCTCACGAGGAATGGTTGGTGTTTTCTACGGGATCAACATCGTGACGGAATCCCTGATGCGAAAAGCTGTTCGGTATGGACTTCGAAGACTTCGCAGGAAAGGTTACAACCTCAAGCATATTTTGCTGGTCGGGTACTCGCGCGCAGGGGAGGAGTATATTAACAAGATCAAGGCAAATCCCGAATGGGGGTACGAAGTGTGCGGTATCCTCGATGACCATGTCCCGATGGGGGCCGCTTATAAAGGAGTCAAGGTGACGGGAGAGATTGATTCGCTGGGCACGATTCTGACAGAGAATCATCTGGATGAAATTGGCATTACACTTTCCCTGTCAGACTACGATCGACTGGAAAGCATTGTAAATATTTGTGAGAAAACGGGCGTGCACACAAAGTTTATACCAGATTACAACAGTGTGATACCAAGCAGGCCATATCTGGAGGATTTAGATGGTTTGGCGGTGGTCAATATCAGAAGAGTGCCATTGAACAATATGATGAATATGCTGATGAAGCGGATATTGGATATTGTGGGGGCGCTGATTGCAATTGTACTGTCCTCGCCGTTTATGCTGGCAGCAGTGATCGGAGTCAAGATGACAAGCCGGGGACCGCTGATTTTCAAACAAGAGAGAGTCGGGCTTCACAATAAGCCCTTTCAGATGTATAAATTTCGGAGCATGGAGGTTCAGAGCGACGCTGACGAGAAAAAGGGCTGGACGACCAAAAATGATCCGAGAGTTACAAAAGTGGGAAGGATACTTCGAAGTACGAGTATTGATGAGCTTCCACAGCTTTTTAATGTGTTAAAGGGGGACATGAGCTTGATTGGCCCGCGTCCGGAGAGACCTCTTTTCGTTGAAAAGTTTAAAGAGGAGATACCAAGGTATATGATAAAGCATCAAGTGCGGCCTGGAATTACAGGATGGGCACAAGTGAGTGGTTACAGGGGAGATACTTCGATTAAAAAGCGAATAGAGTATGACCTCTACTATATTGAGAATTGGTCAATGTCATTTGATTTTAAGATTTTATTCTTGACATTTTTCAAAGGCTTTATCAATAAAAATGCTTATTAAAAAATTTGTGCTGACGCCATATTTAGGGCCGATGGCAGCATGGAGGTTTAAAAATGCAGGATCATGATAATGGTAGCAACAAAAACAACAATATCAGAAAGATGCAAGGCGGTGAGGGCAGGCAGACGTCAAGGTCAAATGGTCAGTCGAGGCCGGCAGGATCATCGCGGTCAAACAGTCAGCCGCGGAAACAAGTGTCCGATGGTCAGCCAGGACCGAGGAGGCAGGCACCAGATGGTCAGCCAAGGCCGAGGAGACAGGCGTCTGCTGGTCAGCCAAGACCGAACGGCCAATCAAAGATAGCCAGGGCGCCAGGGGCAAATGATCAGCCGCGCAGACAGACATCCAGCAGCCAGCCAAGGCCGTCGGGGCAGGCGAAGCGAGGCGGCAGGCCAGAACCAGGCAGTCACAAAGCGCAGAATGCCCCAAAAGGCAAAAAGAGGAAGAACGCGAAAACGGTGACACCACAGCAGGCAGCGAAGAAAAAGAGAAGGAAGATTCTGTTGTTTATCACAGAGATTTTCTTGCTTGTGATACTGGTAGCTGCGCTGTGGACAGCGAAGAAGGCACAGAATATCACATACGTGGAGATTGATCCGAGTGAAGTTCATATCAATAAAGATGTGCAGGCTGTTATCGATCAGGGTACGAGCAGTATGAAAGGGTACAGAAATATTGCACTGTTCGGTGTGGATTCGCGAAACAAACAGCTCGATAAGAATACGCGTACAGATGTTATTATGATTGCATCCATCAATCAGGACACAAAGGAAGTAAAGGTGGTGTCCGTGTATCGTGATACATGGCTCAACATGACAAACGACAGTTACAGCAAGGCAAATGCTGCCTACGCCAGAGGCGGGGCTGCACAGGCGATCGGCATGCTCAATATGAATCTTGACCTCGACATTACGGACTTTGTCACAGTAGGATTTGATGCGGTGATTGATGTAGTAGATGCGATCGGCGGTATCGAGATTGATATAAAAGAGGAGGAGATCGTTTTTCTGAACAGTTACCAGATATCCATGTCAGGAAAACTCCTGTTTGTGGATGAGAACGGTGGTGAGGCATATGATGCAGTTGCTGGTGTGGACTATATTCCGATTGAGCATGCAGGACTTCAGACGCTCAATGGACTTCAGGCGACGGCTTACTGCAGAATCCGTTATACCAGCGGAGGAGACGCGGCAAGAACAGAGCGGCAGAGAAGGGTTCTCACAGAGATTGCAAAGAAGGCGATGACAATGAATCCGGCGACGCTCAATAAGATTGCGGATTCGATATTCAGCGAGATTTCCACTTCCCTCTCACTGCCGGAGATTCTGTCGCTGCTCTCGGATATTGCAAGTTATGAGATTGGCGATACATCAGGTTTCCCATTTAATGACCATGTCAAGTTGAATGGGTTTGTGGGAAATGCCAGTGTTGTAGTGCCGATAGATCTTACCAAAAATGTGACGTTATTACATGAATTCTTGTTTGACGAGAGCGATTATATACCAACAGAGACTGTGAAACAGTGCAGCCAGCATATTGCATCGGATACAGGAGTCTATAGTGGAGAATAAGGGAGCCGATCAGGAACCGAAACCGGTTCCTTTTTGGCATACGGGGAGCGATAAATATGCAGTTCAGCGTAGACGTTATTGTGTTGACGTATAAGCCCGGAAAGCAGGTTATGGACCTGATTCGGGCGTTGGAAGAGCAGACTTATCCCATAAGGAAAATCATTATAATGAACACAGAGGAGCGCTATTTCTACAATCTTTTTTATGGGACTGGTTTTTTGGAAAAATATAAGAATATCGAGGTGCACCACCTCTCAGAAAAGGAATTTGACCATGGAAGGACAAGGGCAAAGGCCGTGCAGTATTCCAAATCAGATATTTTTGTGTGTATGACACAGGATGCTATGCCAGTGGATGCACAACTGATACAAAATCTGGTGGATGCGCTGATGGGACAGGAGCGTATCGCTGCGGCATATGCAAGGCAGCTTCCGCTTCCTGACTGCCGTGAGATTGAGAAGTATACAAGGGACTTCAACTATCCTGATCAGTCGTCGGTGAGGTCTGCGGCAGACGTGGACAGACTTGGCGTCAAGACCTTTTTTTGCTCGAATGTATGTGCGGCATATAACAGGGAAATCTATGAGAATATAGGGGGATTCGTCAAAAAGGCCATCTTCAATGAAGACATGGTGTTTGCAGGACATGCGGTCACCGCAGGATACCGCATTGCCTATGCGGCGGAGGCGAAGGTGCGCCACTCGCACAATTATACCTGTATGCAGCAGTTTCGCAGAAATTTTGACTTAGGCGTATCACAGGCGGAGCACCCGGAAGTGTTTGATGTGGTATCCTCAGAGAGCGAAGGTATCAAACTGGTCAAAAACACAATCAAACATTTAGAAAAGACAAAAAAACGATTGCAGATACCGTATTTAATCATATCAAGTGGATATAAGCTGATTGGATATCAGCTGGGAAAGCATTATCGGAGCCTGCCAAAGGGGATGGTGAGATGGTGCAGTGCAAGTAAGACTTATTGGAGTTAGGAATCGAAAGATGGAGGACAGGCAAAATGTGTGGAATTGTAGGATATATTGGAAGGCGTGATGCTGCGCCAGTGATTTTAGAAGGGCTTTCCAAACTGGAATACAGAGGATATGACTCAGCGGGGATGGCGGTGTTTGACGGAGAGCGGATTGCGATCAAGAAATCCGTGGGGCGCCTTAAGGTACTCGAGGAGCTGACACACGGCGGTGCGACGATGCCTGGCAATATTGGAATTGGGCACACGAGGTGGGCGACACACGGAGCGCCGAGTGATGTCAATTCACATCCGCATTACAACGCCGAGGAGACAATTGCAGTCGTTCACAACGGGATTATCGAGAATTATCTGCCATTAAAGGAAAAAATGATCGCAAAAGGCTACAGGTTTGCCTCAGATACAGACACGGAAGTGCTGGCGCATTTGATTGACTATTATTACAAAGGAAATCCGCTGGAGGCCATCACAAAGGTTATGCATCGCGTACAGGGCTCCTATGCCCTCGGCATCATGTTTGCAGAGCACCCTGATCAGATTTTTGCAGTCAGAAAGGACAGTCCGCTGATTGTAGGGCAGAATGAGGATGGATGCTTTATCGCGTCAGATGTACCAGCGATACTGAAATACACCAGAAAGGTTTACTTTATAGAAAATCAGGAGGTAGTGCGTCTTCGCGCTGACCATATGCATTTCTACACAGTTGACGAGGAGGAGATTACCAAGGAACCTGTCACGATTGAGTGGGATGCCAACGCGGCGGAAAAGGGCGGCTGCGAGCATTTCATGCTGAAAGAGATGTATGAGCAGCCAAAGACGGTGACAGATACGTTAGGCCCCAGGATTAAGGACCATGACATCGTGATCGACGAGCTGGGAATGTCTGACGAGGAAATACGGGCAATCCATAAGATCTTTATCGTGGCATGCGGATCTGCATATCATGCAGGCGTCACAGGAAAATATGTCATCGAAGGGATTGCCCGGATACCAGTTGAAGTGGATGTGGCAAGTGAGTTCCGCTATCGGAATCCGATTCTGGAGGAAGGTACGATGGTGATTGTGATCAGTCAGTCCGGTGAGACTGCGGACACGCTTGCAGCGCTTCGGGAGTCACAGAAGCTTGGACACAAGGTGCTTGGCATAGTGAATGTGGTGGGCAGTTCGATTGCGAGGGAGGCAGATAATGTCATGTATACATGGGCTGGTCCTGAGATTGCAGTCGCCACCACAAAGGCATACAGCGCACAGCTGATCGCACTTTACCTGCTTGCAATCAAGTTTGGAAAGGCGCGTGGGATGTTGGAGGCAGCTGTTTTCCGGAATATGATTGAGGATTTAAAACGGCTTCCGGCACAGATTGAGATGCTTCTGTCCAACAAGCAGAGAATTCAGCGCTTTGCCAATCGCTATATCGGGGCGAAGGATGTATTTTTCATTGGACGGGGCGTTGATTACGCGATATCCATGGAGGGATCTTTGAAGTTAAAAGAGATTTCCTATATTCATTCGGAGGCGTATGCGGCAGGCGAGTTAAAACATGGTACAATATCTTTGATTGAAGAAGGAACACTTGTTGCGGCTGTTGCCACACAGGATTTTCTTTTTCAGAAAGTGTTGAGCAATATGGTTGAGGTGAAGGCGAGAGGCGCATTTGTGCTGGCAGTTACCAATGAGGGAAATACCGATATCGAGAAAGCGGCCGACTACGTGATCTATATTCCGAGAACGAACGCGTATTTTACGAACTCACTGGCAATTATACCACTGCAGCTGTTTGGCTATTATGTGGCAGTGGGGAAAGGCTGTGATGTTGACAAGCCAAGGAATCTTGCAAAGTCCGTCACAGTGGAATAGAGACACATACTTCTGTGATTTTTGATGGGTGAAAAATCGAGCGATGAGAAGGAGGTACTTAGATATGGGAAAGAAAAAATCGACGTTCAAGAATATTATGGTAACGTTGGGATGCACTGTATTTGCCGGTGTGTACGCTGTGGGCGGGGGATATGTCGTAAGTTCTGTTCTGAGCAGCGATGGCGATACAAGGCCGGCATGGTTGGACCGAGTGGAAATTCATGTCGATGAGAGTGTTTCAAACAATGTCTTTGCCGACAGCTCTGCGACAAGCAATGCGATCGCGGAAGCTTCCGGTGTGGACGGAATCAGCAGTGCAGAAAATGCGCCGGCAGGGCAGAGTTTGGATGGCGGCGTGAATCAGGGTGGAAATAATGACCTTAATTCTGGGGATTCGCTCCAGAAACCACGATTTGATGAGAAGGAACAGGAGACAGAAACGGAGACAGAGTCTGAATTAGAGACAGAACAGGAAACAGAGACAGAATCAGAAACGGAGAAAGGTACTGAATCTTCGAAGCAAACAAAAGAGAAAGCAGAAGAGGAGAAAGACGAAAGAGATTCAGCAGCGGTAAAACATGTGGAAGTATTGCAGCAGGAAGACTACGCGTTGGCAGTTATGGCAGATGTGACAGCTGTGGTAAAGGCAGCAATGCCCTGTGTAGTGTCCATCACAAACGAGTATACAGCATATGACTACTGGTATGATGAGGAATATGAAGAGCAGGTTAACGGCTCTGGAATTATTGTTGCGCAGAGTGATGAGGAACTTCTGGTTGTCACCAATTATCATGTGGTTGAGGACAATAACAATCTGTATGTACAGTTTATCGACGACGAGGAAGCAATTGCCTATGTGAAGGGAGCTTCACCGGAGAACGACCTTGCGATTGTCTCTGTCTTTATGGAGGATATGTCAGACAAGACATTGGAAAGCATCGCAATCGCAGCGCTCGGAGACTCCGACAGCCTTCAGGTGGGAGAGCCGGCGATTGCAATCGGCAATTCGCTGGGGTATGGACAATCGGTCACAACAGGCGTCATCAGTGCTTTGAACAGAAATGTGTTTGCAGATGCGTCGGATGTCAACCAGGGCTATCTGATTCAGACAGATGCGGCAATCAATCCTGGCAATTCTGGCGGCGCACTTCTGAATGTAAAAGGTGAGGTGATTGGTATCAACTCCAGCAAGATCGCCGATTATGTGATTGAGGGAATGGGGTATGCGATTCCGATCTCGACGGCAAAGCCGATTATTGAAGACTTGATGAAGCGGGAGACGAGGAAAAAAGTTCCGGCGGAGGAGCGGGCGTTTCTCGGCATCACAGGTACCGATGTCATTGAGGAGGCGACTGCGCGGTATGAGATGCCAGAGGGGGTCTATGTATCGAATGTGCTGGAAGACACTGCCGCTGATGAGGCGGGAATTACGAAGGGAGACATCATAATCTACATAGACGGCGAGAAGATAACACGCATGGCCGAGCTGCAGGGACTGCTGGAATATTACACGGCTGGAACAGAGGTCGAGGTCGTGTTGATGCGGCCAAACAACGGCGAATATAAAGAACGGACTGTCGATGTGACGCTTGGATATAGAGAAGAATAGAATAAAAACGGAGGGCACAATGTTAGATAACAACTTTGACAACAACGATGAGATCGTGAACATGACAGAAGAGGAGTCCAACACCGATAGCGATAAGGCAGCGGATAAGAAATCGACGGCTGACGAGTATGAGGAGGAGAGAGAGAGCGAATATGAGGATGTATGCTTTATCTGCAGGCGGCCGGAGAGCAAGACCGGAAGGATGTTTAAGCTCCCAAATCACATTTCCGTGTGCTCAGACTGTATGCATAAGACGATGGATACGGTCAGTCAGTTTGATTATCAGGGAATGTTGAACAATACGAATCTTAATTTTGACAAGGACAACGGTAATGGCAAGGATGGGAAGCGACGTTTTCCGAATATCAGTTTTGTCAACATTGCTGATTTGCAAGGGGATGGAGGCATCCCGAACAGACAGAAGCTCAAGAAGAAAAAACCAAAGGAAAAAAGGGAGCAGGCGGTATTTAATATCCACGATCTGCCTGCACCACACAAGATTAAGGCGCAGCTTGACGATTTCGTGGTAGGACAGGATTATGCCAAGAAAGTGATATCCGTGGCGGTATACAATCACTATAAGCGTGTGACAACCGGCACAATGGATGAGATCGAAATCGAGAAATCCAACATTCTGCTGTTAGGACCGACGGGATGTGGCAAGACTTATATGGTAAAGACGCTTGCGCGTCTTCTCGATGTGCCGCTTGCCATTGCAGATGCGACTTCGCTGACGGAGGCAGGGTATATTGGTGACGATATTGAGTCTGTGATTTCAAAGCTGCTGACAGCAGCGGAAAACGATGTGGAAAAGGCAGAACAGGGGATCGTCTTTATCGATGAGATTGATAAGATTGCCAAGAAAAAGAACACGACGTCGCGCGACGTGAGCGGTGAGTCTGTCCAGCAGGGTATGTTAAAGCTGCTTGAAGGTTCTGATGTGGAGGTGCCTGTGGGGGCAAACAGCAAAAATGCCATGGTGCCGCTGACGACAATCAACACCAGAAATATACTGTTTATCTGCGGAGGCGCGTTCCCCGATCTGGAGGAGATTATCAAGCAGCGACTGACAAAGCAGTCCTCGATCGGTTTTAATGCCGAACTGAAAGACGCGTTTGACAAGGAGAAAAATATTATAAAGAAGGTGACGATTGAGGATCTCAAGAAGTTTGGAATGATTCCTGAATTTATCGGTCGTCTGCCGATTATCTGTCCGATGGATAGTCTTACACAGGAGAGCTATATCAAGATACTGAAGGAGCCTAAGAACGCGATATTAAAGCAGTATCAGAAGCTTCTTGAGCTGGATGAGGTAAAACTCAACTTTGATGACAGTGCATTGGAGGCGATCGCGAAGAAAGCGATGGAGAGAGATACCGGTGCACGTGCGCTCCGTGCGATTATTGAGGACTTTATGCTGGATATCATGTACGAGATACCCAAGGATGACAACATTGGAGAGGTGACAATCACGGGAGATTATATCAATGGAACAGGCGGCCCTGTGATTGATATCCGCACGGACAAGGTGCATACGAAACAGCCTGCGCATGCATCTGACATGGAGAAGGAGAGTGCACAACCAAAGGAAAATCCCACGGACGATGAACCCAAAAAGGTGGAGGAGCACAATTTTTATGAGTTTTGATTTGAAAAACAGGAAATGCTTTGTCTGTCCACCAAAGTTTAAGAATCGAATGCTCATGATGTTGTGCGGTGTGACAGCGCAGGGAATGGGGTTGTCGCTTTTAAGGGCGATCAATTTAGGCACTGACCCCTGTTCCTGTTTGACGCAGGGCGTTACGAATTTTGTGCCCCTGAGTTTTGGAACATGTCAGCTGTTATGCCATTTGGTGACATTTGTCTTTGTGATCAAGTGTGATCTCGGTATGATTGGATTTGGAACGATAGGAAATATGTGCTTTCTGGGATACATCTCAGATTTTTTCCGATGGATATGGTCTGTGCTACTTCCCGTGGGATTTTTTGAGGTGACGCGGAATCGGTACATATTGCTGCTCCCTTCCCTTGCGGTCTTTCTGTTGGGCGCAGCGGCCTACATGTGTGCAGGTCTGGGCTCTTCGCCGTATGACGCATTGCCATTTATCCTGTCGAAGAGTGTGAAAAAGGTGTCCTTTAAGATTGTGCGCATGCTGTGGGATATCAGTTTTATGGCAGCGGGATTTCTGCTCGGCGGTGATGTCGGGATTGTCACGATTCTGGTGGCATTTTTCTTAGGACCAATTATTACATGGATGCAAAAAAAGCTGGAGGTACTAATTGCATAAATGACAGAACTGGAAGCATATTATAACAAATTCAATGAGGAAAAGCGATTCAACTCGCGTCATGGACAAGTGGAGTATCGCGTTTCCATGAAATATATTCACAGATATCTTGAGGAGGCAGAAGCAAAGCTTACAGATACCGCTGTCCCGGACGGTGAGGCGGATGCTGGTGCAGTCAGGAGTCAGATTAAGCTGCTCGACATCGGAGCAGGGACTGGACGCTACAGCGTGGCGCTTGCGGAGGAAGGCTATGATGTCACTGCGGTGGAACTTGTAAGGTACAATCTGGGCATTCTGAAGAAGAAGGCGAGCAGTGTCAAAGCGATGCAGGGAAATGCACTCAATCTCAAAAAACTTGCCAGTGGCAGTTTTGATGTGACCCTTTTATTTGGACCGATGTATCATTTGTTTGGTTTTGAGGACAAGAGAAGGGCGCTTCGGGAGGCGAAGCGCGTCACGAAGCCAGAGGGAGTTATCCTTGTGGCTTACTGTATGAATGAGTACAGTGTGATCACCTATGGCTTTAAGGAGCGGCATGTGCTTGCGTGTATGGCAGATCATCGCTTTACGGAGGACTTTCAGACAATATCAACACCGAGTATGCTCTATGATTACGTGCGCATTGAGGACATCAATGCCTTGAATGAGGCAGAGGGACTCGAACGGATTCAGATTATCTCGCCGGATGGTCCTGCAAACTACATCAGACCATTTTTGAATCAGCTCAGTGAGGAAGAATTTGAGGCGTTTGTAACGTATCAGATGGCAGTCTGTGAGCGGGCTGATCTGATCGGAGCAGGCGCACATACGATGGATATATTAAGGAAAATAAAGTGAGGAGAACAATATGGACATAAATCAGGTAACAGAGGCGCTTGACGCACTTTTTGCACAGGAAAAAATAGACGAGATACCACAGTTTTTGGAGTCACATATTGCGCAGGCCATCGAGGAGGATGCGAAGGATGTACTGCTGACTCTTTACAATGAGATCATTGGATTTTACAGGGAGACGGGCCAGTATGAGCTCTCAATTGAACATTGTCAGAAGGCGATTGCACTTATGGATGAAATGGGAATACAGGATTCGATTCCCTATGCGACCACGCTGCTGAACGTTGCCAACGCGCACCGCGCAGCAGGGTTATTGCAGGAATCACTTGAATTGTACAATAAAGTGCGACCGATCTATGTGGCGCAGCTGGATGAGGACGATATGTACTTTGCCAATTTTTATAATAATCTCAGCCTTTTGTATCAGGAGATGGGAGATTTTGAGTCGGCAAAGGCACAGCTTGAGAATGCACTGTATATCGTAAATCATCAGCCAGATAAGCAGTTTGAGGTGGCAGTAACACAGGCAAATCTTGCCAACACCTGCATTGAGTTAGAGCAGGATGATGAGGCGAAAGCGCGGGCAGAGGAAGCAATCCGCATTTTCGAGGAGATTGGTGTGGACGATGCCCATTACAGTGCGGCATTGTCAGCGCTTGGCAGTCTGTACTATATGGACAAGGACTATCTGAACGCATTGCATGCGATGGAAAAGAGCAGGGAATGTGTGAACAAATATTTGGGCACTGATAATATTCAGTATCAGAGACTGAGTGAAAATATAAAGATTATCAAAAATAAGATGAAAGAGATCGCTTTGGCGGTAGAACAGGCAGATGCGCAGGAAACAGCCACAGAAGCAGAAAGGAAAGCGGTGTCAGAGACGGCAGAAATTACCGCGGATGCTGTGCCAGAGGAGCCGGCAGACGAAACTGAGGCGAGCGAAGAGGCGTTTGATGGGAATGATTTGCCGGAAGGCAGATTGAAGGAAGATGATTTGCCTGCACACGAATTGGACGAGGATGCGGTGAATCATGACAATTTGCCGGAGTGCGAATTGAACGAAAGCAGTCTTGACGAAGAAACTGCAGAGAGCAGTGCGGAATTTGCGGGCGAAGAACCAGTTACGGTACAGGCAGCGGAAGCGCACATCCCGGAAGAATTGGAGGAGCCGGAGGAGATCGACACAGACGCATTTGCGTTAGAAATCAAAGGGCTGGAGCTGTGCCGCCGCTATTACGAGGAGTACGGCAGACCAATGATCGCAGAGAAATTTCACGATTATGAGTCAGTGATTGCAGTGGGGCTTGTAGGAAAGGGATCTGACTGTTTTGGGTTTGATGACACGTTGTCACAGGACCACGATTATGGACCACGCTTTGTAATGTGGGTTACGAAAGAAGTGTATGAGCAAATTGGTGAGGCGCTTGCAGCGGCTTATGAGGAGCTGCCAAAGAGCTTTATGGGGATTGACCGAATCGAGACATTTCACGGCAAGGATCGCTGCGGTGTCATGGTGATTGAAGATTTTTATAAAAATGTGCTTGGATCAAATCTGGTGGGAATGCTTGCGCGCAATCAGGCGTCTCCAGTGTCTGGCAAGGAGTCTATGGAGACCATCAAGAGCTGGCTTGCAGTACATGATTACGCGCTTGCGGCGGCAGTGAATGGTGAGATATTCCGGGATGATGCGGGAATCTTTACAGGGTACAGGAAGATGCTGGAGGAATATTATCCTAAGGCTGTCTGGTACCGCAGGATTGCACAGACCTGTGCATTGTTTTCCCAGAATGGACAGTATAATCTGCCGCGCATGCGCATGCGTGGACAGCTTGTGGCGGCGGAGCTTGCAAAGGCAGAGTGCGCAAAGCAGGCGATGAAGCTTTACTATCTGCTGAACAGGACATATGCACCGCACGATAAATGGCTGTTTAAAGGGATGCCGGAAAATCGGCAGATGACAATCGGCGAAGAAGGAATGGACCAGGTGGGAGTTGCCGAACTGGTCAGGAGAATCAGCCTGCTCCCGGTTGATCGGGCACATGAGTCAAAGCTTACCACAGCCATCGAGTCGCTCGCTGTAATCTTTGCGAACGAACTTGAGAAAAGGAATATCGTAGGGAAATGTGATCTGTATCTGGATGCCTGCACAAAGGAGATCACAGCAAAGAGTGATGCGCTACTGACAGCAATTGTCGCGAATACCCCAGTGATAACAGCGCTTTCGCTGTCGATCGCCAAGGCTGAGTTTGAGGCGTTTGACAAAGTGCAGAATGAGGGCGGCAGGGCAAGTTGTCAGAACAACTGGCCGACCTTCAAGGTCATGCGCATGAGCCAGTATATGACATGGACAGAGGATATGCTCTTACAATATTTGTATGAGTTTAAGGCAAACTATGCGAACGGCAGGAATATGATAGAGGAGAAGTATGCCCGCATGATGGAGTCAACGGCGCCGCTTGCGTATGCCGGCTTTGCAGAGCAGCTGCCCCCAGTCTCCGATGAGAAGAAGGCAATCATGGAACAGGTGATCGAGCTCCAGGTAAAGTGGATGGAGGAGTTTGCAGCAGATTATCCTAATCTGGCAGAGGATGCCCGCAGGATACACACATCGGAAGATCTGCCATATGATACATCGTATGAGACTTATCTGAGAGGAGAACTTGGCACCTATTCCGACAGGATGCTTGAGATGTATGGGCGGTACATTGTCGAGCATGCGCAGCAGGGGAAAAATGTGGCACGTGAGATTATGGAAAATACAGTCCGGTTTTACGGATATCAGGATTTGGAGACGGCCAATGCTGCGAAGCAGAATGAAATGTTGGAGGATATAGAAAATGAGTAATATAATACTAACGGGAGACAGACCTACAGGGAGGCTTCACATCGGTCATTATGTAGGCTCGCTCAGACGAAGGGTAGAGCTGCAAAATTCGGGAGAATACGACAAGATATATATCATGATTGCGGATGCGCAGGCACTGACTGACAACGTGGATAATCCGGAAAAGGTTCGTCAGAATATCATTGAGGTGGCACTGGACTATGTATCGGCAGGGCTGGATCCAGCAAAGTCCACACTCTTCATACAATCACAGATATCAGAGCTCACAGAGCTGACTTTTTACTATATGAACTTAGTGACCGTCTCCAGGCTTCAGAGAAATCCGACGGTAAAGAACGAGATACAGCTGAGAAATTTCGAGGCGAGTATCCCGGTAGGGTTCTTTACCTATCCGATTAGCCAGGCAGCGGATATCACGTTCTGCAAGGCAAATGTGGTTCCTGTGGGGGAGGATCAGCTGCCGATGATTGAGCAGACGAAGGAGATTGTACACAAATTTAATTCCATATATGCTCCGGAAAACCCGGTGCTTGTGGATCCAAAAGCCCTGATACCGGAGGCGGAGGCGTGCAAGCGGCTTCCGGGAACAGACGGGAAGGCGAAGATGAGTAAGTCTCTTGGAAACTGCATCTATCTTGCAGACAGCGCAGACGAGGTGCGCACCAAGATAATGAGCATGTACACAGATCCGCTCCATCTGCAGGTCAGCGACCCAGGACATCTGGAGGGAAATACGGTGTTTACGTATCTTGACGCATTTGCGCGCGATGAGCATTTTGAGCGGTATTGTTCAGACTATGCAAATCTGGACGAGATGAAAGCGCATTACACAAAGGGCGGTCTCGGCGACGTGAAGGTCAAGAAATTTTTGAACAATATTATACAGGAGGAGCTTGAGCCAATCAGAGAGAGACGCGCTGCGTATGAGAAGGATATCCCTGAGATTTACAATATCCTGAAGAGAGGATCCGATGCAGCGCGCGAAGTGGCGGCACAGACACTCTCGGAGGTAAAGCAGGCCATGAAAATCGATTATTTTGAGGATATCGAGCTGATCAGGGCGCAGAGCGAACGCTATAAGGGCTTTTAAAGCAGATTTTTGGAGGGCATCTCACAGGAGGTGCTCTTTTTTGTGTATAATTCGAACGATTCCAAGAAAAACTAATGGAAGAAAGAAAACAGGAATAATTACGTCGGTAACAGTAGATTCAATGATATTAGCAGAGACAAACAGGAGGCGATTCAGTGGAAAGCAATACAGCAAAAAAGAATGCGATTGGTACATCCAGCATAGCATATGACAGTCCGGTATGGATCATGGGGAGCGGTTCGATTGTGGGGCAGATGGAGAATGAAGGGCCGCTTGCAGGAAGTTTTGACAAGGTAAGCGATGACAAAAATGACATGTTTGGGGAGGACTCCTGGGAAAAAGCGGAGAGTGCGCTGCAGAAAGAGGCAGTAGCGCTCACACTGTCAAAAACGAGTGCTGAGGCAGGTGATATTCGATATTTATACGCAGGTGATCTTTTGGGACAGAATATCGCAAGCTCATTTGGCCTGATGGATTACAATATTCCATTGTTTGGATTGTATGGTGCCTGCTCGACCTGTGGAGAATCGCTTTGCCTCGGAAGCATGAGTGTGGCAGCAGGATATGCAGACCGTGTCATGAGTCTCACCTCAAGTCATTTTGCGAGTGCGCAGAAGGAGTTTCGCTATCCGCTTGAGTATGGTGGGCAGCGGCCGCTGTATGCATCCTGGACCGTGACCGGAAGCGCTGCTTTTCTATTGCAGAGTGAAAATGCATCCGGGAAATCAGTATCCGGCAAGACAATCAAAAACGAGTATGAGGGAAAATATCAGAAAAAAGTTGGAATAACTGGTGTCACGGTCGGACGGATAGAAGATTATGGCATCAAAGATTCCTTTAATATGGGATGTGCAATGGCACCGGCTGCGGCGTGGACAATCGCGACAAATCTGAAAGACTTCGGCAGAAAACCGCAGGACTACGATGCTATTTTTACCGGAGATCTCGGAAGTGTCGGACAACAGGCATTATTCCAGCTCCTGTCACAGGAGAAGATTGATATCAGTGACAGGCACTATGACTGTGGATTGCTGATCTATGACACCGAGAAGCAGGATGTACACGCGGGGGGAAGTGGCTGCGGTTGTTCCGCTGTCGTTCTGTCGGCGCACATTTTGCCCAAAATGGCGAAAGGAGAATGGAAGCGTGTACTGTTTGTACCGACGGGGGCGCTGCTCAACAAGACTTCTTTCAATGAGGGCCAGAATGTGCCGGGGATTGCGCACGCGGTAGTAATTGAGGTGTGCAATTGACGGTGTAGTGCGACAAAATGCACTAATTGAGTAAAATATTCAGAAAATTCAGAAAATAGACTTAATTTTTTGACAAATGGTTCGATATAATATATGAAGGAAGTTGACATAGGTTCATGTCATAAAAGAATGTCATAAGTCATAGACCTTAAGATTATCTTAGAGTGCTTGTATGAGAAGCGGGGAGTCTCATACATCATATATAAGGGAAAGGAGTTGTTCTATGGAGGTAAGAGGTGCAAATGCTGCCCTGACAAACAGAGCAGCGGCGGCAATCGACAACTCGGGTTCGAACAGTAAAGAACAGCATCAGGCGATGAGAGTGAACAATGCTGTTCTGGATGAGAATCCAGAGCTTGATGACCAGTCGGTTGAGGTCTCAATATCGGCAGCCGGGCTTAAGAGAAGTCTGTTATTGGAAAAACAAGCTGAAAAGGAAGAGAATGCGGGCGGTGAGGAAAGCTTTTCTGGAGAGGCAGAGCTTGAGGACATGATGAAAAAGATGGAAGGGCTCTCCAGTCAGGTGATTAATGGACATTTTTCCATTACAGACAGACTGAACTTTAATATCGAGATTGATAAGCTCACCAATGAGCTGAACCGGTTAAGCGGCAATACAGCTGTGATAACCAGGAATGACTGCGGCCAGCTGGCACAGCGGATCTCAGACCTGACGCGCGTAATCAGTGATGCAGCCGTTTACCGCAACAGTGCGCGCACTGTATTTATGGTCAACTCAAAACAGTCTTTCAAGCCTATGAACACAAGACTGGATATTGTTTTATAAAAAAGTAATAAAAATCGAATGCGAAGGCACTCGATTTTTTTCTTGACATTTTGGATGTCTTGTCACAAGATAATAGATGAGGAAGTGATCTGCATGCGCAGGATGGATTTTAAGATGGAACGCCCGGGACAGGTGAAGGAAGGCGACCAGGTCACCGTCACGGAGGGTGTACTGCCAAGCAACTATTACTATACGATTAATCCGGCAGTGGCCATGTCAGGGAATATTCCATTCCGGGACAGGCTCAAATCCAAAAGTGGTACAGTCGTTTCGGTCGAGGAGAATACGAGAGGCTACTATGTCACAGTGGAGTTTGATGAGCCGGAAGGAGTGAAGTGTGAAGTGTGAAGAGAATTTCTAAGCCTGTAAAAGACACAGGCTAAGAAATTCTAAAACTTCACACTGGAAAAGGAGGATATGAGATTATGAAAAAAATTAGTACAGACAAGGCGCCGGCAGCGATTGGCCCTTATTCGCAGGCTGTCATGGCGGGAGATTTTTTGTATGCATCGGGACAGATCCCGATCAATCCGGCGACAGGAACTGTGGAAGCGGAAGGCATCACAGCGCAGGCGGAACAGTCTATGCGCAATGTAGGAGCGATTTTAGAAGCAGCTGGTGTAAACTATGACAATGTGGTTAAGACGACGTGCTTTCTGGCTGACATTGCTGATTTTGCGGCTTTTAATGAAGTGTATGCAAGGTATTTTACCCAGAATCCCGCGAGGAGCTGTGTGGCAGTGAAGGATTTACCCAAGGGCGTACTCTGTGAGGTTGAAGTCATCGCATACCTTGGCGATTGAGCAGGGAGTGAAAAGCCTTGAGAATGAAAAATATCGTACTGATCGGTATGCCAGGTGCCGGTAAGAGTACAGTTGGTGTTGTCCTTGCGAAAAATATGGGAATGTCATTTCTGGATTCCGACCTTGTGATACAGGAGCGGGAGGGAAAGAAGCTTCATGAGCTGATAGAGGAGCATGGAATGGATGGCTTTCTCGCGATAGAAGGCCGTGTGAATGCTTCCCTGAATCCCAAGACGGCAGTGATTGCAACAGGTGGGAGTGCCGTCTACAGTGAGGAAGCGATGGAGCATCTGCGCAGCATTGCAATGATCTGCTATCTGAAGCTGCCATATCGGAGCATCGAGGAACGTCTCGGCGATCTGGCGGAGCGGGGCGTTGTGCTCAGGGAAGGTGAGACGCTGTATGAGCTCTATGAGGAGCGCGTTCCCCTGTATGAAAAATATGCGAATATCACAGTGGAGTGCGAAAATAAAAATATTCGTGAGATTGTCACAGAACTGTCAAAACGACTAAAATAGAATTCCATTCATAAAAAATCAAAAATACCACATACTAATCCTGATGAAAAACAAGAAGTTGTGTAGCAGTAGATAGACACAGTTTCTGGAAAGGTATGTGGTTTTTATGATGGATTATATCAATGCATTCTGGGTTGGAGGGGTGATCTGCGCACTTGCACAGATATTTCTCGACCGCACGAAGATGCTTCCCGGGCGTGTGATGGTGCTTTTGGTCTGCACCGGCGCGGTCATAAGCTTTTTTGGATGGTATGAGCCCTTTGCGGAGTATGCGGGCGCAGGTGCCAATGTGCCTCTTCTGGGATACGGGAATATCCTTATGAAAGGGGTGAAGGAGGCAGTTGACAAGGACGGCTTTATTGGGCTGTTCAAGGGCGGTTTCACCAACGGAGCTGTAGGGTGCAGTGCGGCGCTGATCTTTGGCTATCTTGCAAGTCTTGTATTTCACTCTAAGGTGACCAAAGCATAGCATTATACTTCTTCAAAATCCAGTCCAAAACCGGACAGGAGCTGGCGCACATAAGTTTCCCACAATCGATCAACGCTTTTATCCATGATAAAGGTCGTGAATGCACTTCCGGTAATGCATGTTACCTTGCCATTGTCATAGCGGACATTGAGAACGAGGGAACGAATCAGATTGGCTGCAACTCCGCATTCTGGATTTGCAGCTATTTTTTCAATCAGCTGCGGCGTGGCGTGGAGCACCACCTTAAAGGAAACAGGCGTCTTTTTCCCCTTAATCAATTGAAAGCAGACTGGCCGGATATCACTCCAGGAGGAAAAGACAAGCGACTTCCGGCTGCTTTCCAATGTTTCCAGCTCCTCGCTGCTGTAGAATTCCTTTACAAGATGCCCGTCAATGTGAAACGTGTTAAAGGTGGTAATGACGGCTTCTTCCACCAGAAAAGAGTCGAACTGCTCCGAGCGGAGCAGGGAGTTCATCATGTTTTTTGTTCCTTTTATTTCTAATGCAATCATATACTTCTCCTTATTTACTTCAATGCTCTAAGTATAATCGTATTTGTCGAAAACTTCAAGTATTTGTAAAAAGTCCTTTTCAAATAGAATGATATGTGATATGATGGTACATAGTTATGAAAACTACGTAAAATAGTGTATAGGAATTTGAAAGGTAGAGAATGATGAAATATAAGATAGTTGTTGATAGCTGCTGTGAGCTTCCGCAGGATTTTAAGAAGGATGAGCGATTTGAGATTGTGCCGCTGACACTCATTGTAGGCGACCAGTATGAGAAAGAAGACAACATGGAATTTAACCAGCGGGAGTTTCTGGATGCGGTAGCGGCCTGTCCCACGTGTCCGAAATCAGCATGTCCCTCTCCAGAGCGATATCGGGAGGCGTACGTGACATCAGCGGAGCATGTGTATGTGGTGACACTGTCCTCAAAGCTCAGCGGCAGCCATAACAGCGCAGTCCTCGGAAAGGATTTGTATCACGAGAAGTATGGGGAGAAAGCAATCTATGTAATTGATTCCAGGTCGGCATCCTGTGGGGAGACACAGATTGTCTGTCAGATTATGGAGCTGGAGGAACAGGGCCTTCCTTTTGCGGAGATCACAGAGCGCATCGAGCAGTTTGTCAAGGGGATGAACACCTACTTTGTCCTCGAAAATCTTGATACACTCAGGAAAAATGGACGGCTTTCAGGTGTCAAGGCGCTTGTGGCTTCCACGCTTAACATAAAGCCTGTCATGGGAGCGGATGATGGCAGCATCATACAGCTCGGACAGGGAATCGGCATGAAGAAGGCGTTGACGAAAATGGCGGACACCGCGATAGAGGAAGCAGTGGATTCGGAGAATAAGCGGCTTATGATCACACATTGCAATAATCCAAAGGCGGCAGAATGTGTGCGCAGACATATTGAAGAGAAACGGCGCTTCAAGGAGACATTGATTCTTGATACAGCGGGTGTAAGCAGTATGTATGCCAATGAGGGCGGCGTGATTGTGACGATATAAGTGATATTACACTACAAAAAATGGATGAACTAATCAAGTTCATCCATTTTCTGTTTCAGAGCTTTGTATTCCCGATAGCGCAGGAGGGGGACTGCCAGTTCTTTGTAATCCTGCATGACAAGAGCGACAGGCATAACGGCAGACACGTACTTAAAGTTGGCAATGCTCTTTTTGTTTACACGCGCAAACTCATCAAAAGGTTCAAAGATCTGGCGGAGTTCCTCAATCGGTTCATCGATTTCCATGGAAGATCCGTCCGTCAGATAGAGCCTGCAGGCATTATTCTCCTCAAGGGCGTACATAATGGAATACTTGGGTACACGATTGGGGACAGTGCTTGTGTGTACTGTCACAGTGACAACATGTCCGATAACATTGGCATCGCCCAGTGCCAGAAATTCTGGGAGCGGGTCCGGGATATAGGGCTTCCGGGCATGTACGACATAGTCTGGAAGGTTGGGAATCCTGGTGTAATCAATCTTGTCCGAATACAGTACCAGCGGAGCGTGATATCCCATGGCATTCAGGTGCTCAATAATAAACTCCACAATGCCAGACTCAGAACTCATATCCATGAAAATCAGGTTGTATTTCAAGGGGTTGGCGAGAAAGTGCATCTTTTCGCCGTAGGAGTCTACATACAAAATATTCGGTGTGCCGGCGCGCTTGTCGGACTCCCTCGAGAGCAGACGCTCTAAGTGCTTGCGGTCTGCTACATTATCGTCACAAATTGCTATATGCATAGTCTGTATACACCTCTTTTTATCAGAATTTCCTAACCACGTTCTTATGATGTGCCAATCACAGGTAAATACTGATATAGTACACTTGCGCTGGCATATTTGCCAGACAGTTCGGATATCAGTCCCCGGTGCTGTCGCATTATTCACAAAAGTTGTCATAAAGAAGTGGAAAAGTTTGTTATTATTACTATAATAGCACAATTGCCATAGTAGAAACAAGTGTTATTTGAAATAAAAAGTGATGTATATTGGGTGTCTGCCGATTTACGTTACCCCCTCTTTAAAATCAGCATGGCAAGCAAAATCTGCAAAATCAGGATCAACGGCATTCCATACACAAAATACCAGTGTCTGGTCTTGTGATGGAATACCCGCATACCAAGAATAGAACCGGCGCTTCCACCGATGAGGGCAAAGAGGAAGAGTGTGGATTCGCGGACACGCCAGCGGTGTTTGACGGCCTTTCTCTTGTCAATGCCCATCACCGTAAAGCCGGTTATATTGATCAGGATCAGATATAATACAACAATGTTAAGCATATTCATAATGGCTCTCTTTAATCTGTGTTAAGGCCTGCACGTTATGCCTTTGGATTTTTATTACTTTTCATTCTCCTGCATTTTCATTGCGCGGACTTTGCAGGACAGGCCAAAGAGGTTGATGAAGCCTTCTGCGTCGTGGTGGTCATACAAATCACCTGTCGTGAAGGAGGCAATCTTTTCATTATATAATGAATAGGGGCTTGTCTCGCCAGCTTTGATGATGTTTCCTTTATAAAGCTTGAATTTCACTTCGCCGGTCACATATTCCTGTGTTTTTTCGATAAACGCCTGAATTGCCTCGCGCTTTGGCGTGAACCATTTTCCTTCGTATACTGTGTCAGCAAGCTTGTTGCCCATTTCTTTCTTTAAGGTGTAGGTGTCACGGTCGAGAATCAATTCCTCGAGCTGCTGGTGTGCTTCCATCAGAATTGTTCCGCCAGGTGTCTCATACACGCCGCGCGACTTCATTCCAACAACTCGGTTCTCAACGATATCAACGATACCAATACCATGTTTTCCGCCGAGTCTGTTCAGCTCTTTGATAATGTCAGAAACTTTCATTTCTTTGCCGTTTACAGACTTTGGAACACCTTTCTCAAAAGTCATTGTCACATATTCGCCTTCGTCGGGAGCTTTCTCCGGTGTGGTGCCAAGCACCAGCAGATGGTCGTAGTTTGGCTCATTGGCTGGATCTTCAAGCTCCAGCCCCTCGTGGCTGATGTGCCAGATATTTCTGTCGCGGCTGTAGGAGCTGTCTGCCGAGAACGGAAGATGAATGCCGTGCGCCTTACAGTATTCAATCTCAGACTCACGGGAATCCATCGTCCACTTGTCATTTCTCCACGCAGCGATAATCTTGATGTCAGGAGCCAGCGCCTTGATGCCAAGCTCAAAACGAATCTGGTCGTTGCCTTTGCCGGTAGCGCCATGGCAGATGGCAGTAGCGCCTTCTTTTCTCGCAATTTCCACAAGCTTCTTCGCGATGAGCGGTCTTGCCATAGAAGTGCCGAGAAGGTATTTATTCTCATAGATGGCGTTTGCCTGCACACAGGGAACAATATATTCGTCGCAGAATTCATCGATTACATTTTCGATGTAAAGCTTCTCTGCGCCACAGGATTTTGCGCGCTCCTCGAGTCCGTCAAGCTCCTCCTCCTGCCCACAGTCGACGCAGACACAGATGACTTCGTAATCAAAGTTCTCCTTTAACCATGGGATGATTGCAGTGGTGTCAAGACCACCGGAATAGGCAAGTACTACTTTTTCTTTCATAATATGGATTCTCCTTTTGGTATATAAAATTTGTATAAAACTATTAAAACAGCCGTTTCAAACGCTCTATTGCTACTATACATCATTGCAATGTATAAATCAAGTGCAAATTTATACATTTTATTGCCGGAAAAATCGTATATTTATGTAAATAATTGAAAAGTTGATGAATAATATACTGAATATTATGAATAAAAATTCATACTGTCCAGATTGGGTGTTTCGGGTTCGGGAAGATTCATTGCAGTCAACGGGTACGATGTGTTATAATAAAATCGCATAGAGGGGTCTGTGTAATGCGAAGGAGTTCGTTTTATGGATAAAGCAGCAGGCAGTATAGAAGTTTTGAGTTCTCTGCAGATTACGGCAGATACCGCCGGATTGGATCTGGCGAGCAAGGAAATCTACAAAAATAAAGAAGTTCTTGCGGTGATATTAAAAGGTGTGGTCAGGGAATATGAATCATATGGTTATGAAGAAATTATGGATTTCATAGAGGCAGATTCCATAACAGATGAGGTGGAAGTTTCGCCGGGCAGGACAAACACCAGGATACACGGAGAGGACAAGGAGTATGCGGCTTTGAACGAAAAGGTTTCCTTATTTGACACAAAACTGAGAGCAGTGAATCCAGAGCTTTCAGAAGGGAAAATTACAGTGAATCTCCATATCGATGTGGAGCCGCAGAAAACATACCATCCAGGATATCCCATAGAAAAAAGGGGAATATACTATCTTGCAAGGGAGTTGGGAGCGCAGCTTTCGCTCGTGACAGACACTACAGATTATAGCGGTCTGGAAAAGTGTTACAGCATATGGATATGCCGCGACGATATTCCTGCGAAAGAGAAGTTCAGCATTTCATTTATAGAGATGTGCAATACGAAGAATTATGGGAATTGCCAGCCGGATTGGAAAAATTATGATCTGCTTACGCTGGTTTTGATCAGGCTTGGTGACGAAGTGTATCGGGCAACAGAGGAAAATCCGGGGCATGAGGTGCTGAAGTTCCTGCATGCAGTCATGTATCCGCATAGAGAGGATTTTCTTGACACTGTGAAGGAGTACATTGATTTTTCACAGAACCAGAAATTATGGCAGGAGGTGGATAAGATGAGCGGATTGGGAATGAGTATTTTACAGGAAGGCTGGACGAAGGGAGAAGCCCGGGGAGTCGCTCTGAGCGCAGCGGTATTTAAGGCCGTTCAGGATGGGGAACAGGATAATGCAGTAATTGCGGCGCGATGTGAATGTACGGTAGAAAAGGTTGATAGCATCCGAAAAGAATTTGGCATTTAGACAATTGAATACAGGATAAGAAGAAAGAGTCTGATAAATTTACATCAGGCTCTTTTGGATTTATACGGCAGTTAAAGACGGAGTCCGAATTAAAAATGTATGCGGATCCAGTTGCGTTAGGTCATCTCAATAAAAGTTTAGCGAGATTCTCGCTAAATAATCTTAGCGGATAATTCGCTAGGATATGATAATATTGAGGTGATAAATATGCGTTATGCGCGGTTGAGAAATTTAAGGGAAGATAATGATCTGACACAGAAACAGCTTGCAGCGAGGCTGCAGTGCAGCCAGCGGATCTACAGCGACTATGAGACAGGAAAAGTAGGTATCCCTACAGAAATACTAATCCGTCTGGCAATTGTCTATGACACAAGCATTGATTACTTGTTGGATATGACAGATGAGAAAGCACCATATGCCAGAAAGTTGAAAATTCAGGTGTAATTAAGCACTTAATAACAGAATCCTGCGCAAAATGGCAGCATTTGTGTTCCTGCTTGTCCAGGTTAGGCACTGAACAATGAAATCCTGCGCAAAATGGCAGCATTTGTGTTCCGGTTTATCCGGGTTAGGATATTATAACGAATATAGACGGCAGCAGAAAGGTGCGATATACTGTGTATGGAGGGAAAAAACATGATGCAACAATTAGGGGTCATGCTCTGTAAAGAGCGTGAGAAAATGGGTGAAAAACAGAAGAGCATAGCGGAAGGGATCATAAGTATCTCCGACTTATGCAGGGTGGAGAATGGAGCGATGGAGGTTGATTATTTCACACTGCAGGTATTGTTCGAGCGGTTAGGGAAGTCCATCGACAAGCTGGAGCTGATGATATCTTGTGATGAATATGAATTCATCGAATATCGGGCAGAGATCGAGCGCAGCATAGCGGAAGGGGATCAGGATAAGCTGGAGAAACTCATTTCGGGATATGGTACATGCAATGAGAAAAAGCGCACTATACACAGACAGTATATAACTGCACTGCAGGCAATAGTGCAGTATGCGAAAGAACGGGATTATGTATCTTGCCTGCATGGAATGGAACAGGCGCTTGCATGTACCCGGCATGATGATTGGAGGCAGAAAGCCAGATTTGGATTGTGTCTGTGCAATCAGGAGATACGGATCATAATGGTGATCGCATACTGTCAGTGGAAGATCGGAAATACGGATGGACTCGCAGAGCATCTGGAACAATTGGGCGGATATATATTGTCTCACTACACGGACATAGAGGAGCAGGTAAAAGTCTATCCACACTGCATGTGGCTGTTGGGACAGGTCTATCTGGAACAGGGCAGAGTGGAAGCTGCATATATTGCATGTGGAAAGGGAAAGGAATCGCTCATAGAGAATGGTTCTCTAAATCCTTTGTGGGAGATTCTGGAGCTGGAAGAGGCTTGTCTGGAAAAACTGGACAGACAGAGAGAACTGTTTCAATGCAGGAAGTATCAGGAGGCTGTCGCATTTTTATATCAGGCAGTAGGAGCGCATCCGGTATCCAATATGATGGCGGCATTTTTTAAAAGCAGTTTTCAGGGCGAGTTTGTCCTATCCAATGAACTTGTGAGGGATCTACGGGAGTCAAGACGGTTGTCACAAGAGGCGTTTGGATCAGAAATCTGTTCACGGGAAACACTGTCTCGGATCGAGAGTGGAAAGAGGAATCCCAATAAAAAGAATCTCTATCAAATATTCAAGCGTATGGGCATGGAACGAGAGAACTATTATGGATTCATTGAGGCTGATGAGTATGAATTGTATGAGAAGGTGAGGCTATATAACAGATGCTTTCCGAAGGGGCAACTGGAGGAAGCTTGGAAACTGCTGGATGAGATTGAAAATGCACTTGACATGACTGTTCTGGTTAACCGGCAGTTTATTGGAATGGGGCGTATTACGGAACAAATAGCCAAGGGAGCATTATCGAGGGAACAGGCAAACCGGCGGTATAGGGATTTGCTGTCTTTGACGATGCCGCCAGTGGAATCGGGTGCGATGATATATCGTGTGCCATTTCGGACGGAATATATGTTATGGAACAAGATTGCAGTGAATCTTAGGAAAGATGGAAAAGTAGAGGAAGCGCTCCGAATCTATGAAGAAATGATAAAGTGCTATCGCAGAAGCAGAGTGGCGATGCGGTATCATGCTGTTCCAGGGTTAACCTTGTATATAAACTATACAGGATTTCTGGAAGTACATAACGAACTGGAGAAAGCAGAAGAGATTGGAAAGGAAGGATTGAGGCATTGTCTAGCGTGCTGTCGGGGCGATATAGCAGGAGACATACTGGCAAACCTGTCCCTGGTATATGGGAAACAGGGATTGCCAGACATGGAAGAAGCTTATCTTAGATATGGGTATTTTCTGAAGGAATTGTACAAAAGGGAAGAAAGCTTGATTATATTGCAGAAATCATATTGGGATAGGTTTCATAGAAATATTGATTAGTTGTCAGCTTCTATGATAATGTATTCATGTGTACTAATCCCAGAGTCACTATTATCGTCATTTGGAACTGGCGGAACAACAACCGTAACCAAACATAGCATTAAAAGAGCTGCAATTATTTTCTTCATGATTATATCCTCCTTAAATACATATGAAAAATTAACATTCTCTATTATAATACAGCAAAATCGTAAAAAAGTCTGTGACGTTTTTTGAAAAAATTTTTTTCAGAAAAAGTCATAGACTTTTTATTCTGTGGGCGATAACATTTAATACAAAGTTCGACAATATATGACAAATTGACGAGTAACAATCATCAGAGATAAATTCAATGAATTCATTGCAGGGAGGAGCTGAGTGGGAGTGAGAAGTAATATTTCTCGATTTAACAAGTATCTGGCTGCAGTCTGGATATTCCTGCTAGCTGCCACGCTTTCCCATTCTGTATATGCAGAAGATACAAGCCAAACGCAAAAAGCAGTCGTATTTCTGCTGGATGTAAGCGGGAGTATGAAAACAAATGATCCTAACCGTTATGCGATAGATGGCATTGCGCAGTTTATATACACGCTTCCCTCCAACTATGAGATCGGGTTTGTGGCGTATAATGCAGAAGTCTGTGCCAGACAATCGCTTATGGATAACATACACCGGAAAGAGATAATGCAGACGGCCGAATCTGTGCAATATACGGGATACAGCAATGCGGGTGCAGGGATGGCAGAGGCCGTGGAAATGCTGATAGAAAGCTCTGCTATAGAGAAGGATATCGTTCTTCTCTCTGACGGAGAGTGCCTGATGGAAAATGAAGCTGCAACAGCACTTGCCTATACAACCTATCAGGAATCAGCGGCACAAGCAGCAGAGAGTGGAATCCGGATCCACGTAATTGGGCTGGGCGAAGAAATGGAAGACACAGAAAATTCTATTTTTCAGGCAGCAGCCAAAACAGGCGGCGGAATCTATCATTCCCCGCAGGCACTTGATACCCAGTCTTCTATTGATTCTATATTGCAGAATCAATTTTGTGTCAAACAGATGACAGCAGCAATCGTTGACGTGGGCGAAGATACTGTGGAGTTGGGAATTGATCTGCCATTCACATATGCGAGTACAGTTCGGGTTCTTTTGACAAGCAGTTCCCCAATACGGGATTTGACAACTAATTTTAATGCGGATGGAGCCAGACAGGTCAATGGAGAGCGATATTCCCTGATTGAGATTGACAGCCCTAAGGGAAACAGGATGGATATCAGTTTCAATGGGACGCCAGGTCACCAGGTACGTATTATATTGATACCAGAATACAAAGTACTGCCGAAAGCGTCTGTTTCTTATGAAGATCACATTCCAGAAGATGTGGATGCAGCTGTATTTGACAGGGAGGCAGCAATTACATATACATTTTATGACATGGATAATGACAGAATTCAGCTGTGGACGGAGGAGTACTTTGCACACAGCAGATTATCAGTAGATATAGCGGGAGAGGTTACAAAAACGACATTAGAAGATGGACAGGTCCTGCTGCATGAGACCGTGACAGATGAATCTGTAAAAGAGATATGCTTTGACTGCGCAGAGTTTCCAGCCAATATCCTGGAGATCAGCACAGTGACGGTCACGTTAGAAGCGCCGCCCGCGCTGCCAGTGGAGGAACCGGAGGAATTTCCGGGTGTAATATATGGAATTGCATTTCTGGCAGTGGTACTCGTGATTTTGCTCGTAACGGTAGTGCTCAGATTAAAGAAGTCCATGCGCCCAGTTGTGGTTCCGGACAATGATGAGCGCCCGGAACCAGGGAAATCCAGTTATGTAGGACGATTAAATATTTATGTCACAAGGACAGCATCGGGGTATGATATCAGTCCATTGTCGTATGATCTGTTCCGGCTTCCGTCCACGAGGGTGATCTCCATGTCTGAAATCCTTGCAGGATGCGGACTCAGAGAGGTGTTTGAGGGGGCAGAACATATTTATATCAGTTCTGGACAGGGACATAGCGTCATTTTAACAAATCAGTCAGACTGCTGTATCATGAAAAGCGGAGAAATTCTCATGAAAAAGAAAAGCTACCAGCTTTTTGCCGGCGCAAAGGTTGATATCGCGTTTGAGGATGAGATTAGTGAACTGACTTTCCAGTACAGGGAGTTGAAACCGTCGGAAATGTATTGAAAAACAGAAAGAGTTTTTTCAAATAAAGAACAACATAAGGAGTGAGAGGAAATGGAGATAATCAATCAAACGAACCGCACACTGCTTCTGGATATGATCAATCCGGACAAGATGGATCTGCTGACGCTGGTCGGAGATGTCAAAGGGCTTGACAGCCTGAGTGATGACCAGATGCGGGAAATTAACCAGCACCTGGAGTGCCACAGCTATGAGGAGATGGAACGCAAATTTGAGCCTACCGTGTGGTCGTTTTTTGACGCAAATTCGCAGTCGGTCAGGTACACGCTGGAGCGTCCTGAGACGATACCGGCATCAATGCTGACAGCAATCAATCTCAACGATTACGACAGCTTCTTTAAGACAATTCTGACAGTCATGGATTCCAGAAAGGCACAGGGACTGTTGAATGTAGAGTTTCATTTTGAGCAGCTGCTTGAGATGATATCTCCGAAGAAGGTGATGGAAGATATCAAACTGGTGCGGAAGGAAATCCAGTACAATTATCAGAAATATTCAAATCTCGAAGACGGAGATCCGGCAAAGCTTGACTTGGGTGACAAGCTGAACCTTCTGTTTGAGGATGCCAGCAAGAATTACAACAACATCATGGCGATGCTTCCACTTGCGATTGAGGATATCAAGACACGCCTTCTGCTGGGAAATGGCGGACAGGAAAAAGGTGGAAAAGGAATCGTCGCAGGTGTCCTTACGATGGGTGACAATGGAGAACTCAAAATTCTGGAAGCGCCAAAGGAAGAGTCTACAAGCCTGGCAGTTGTCGATGACGAGGTGACAGCTGGCCTGGTTGAAGTCCTGGCAGATGATTACCAGTCGGTGAATGAGTCTCCCAACGATTATGTGCAGAATCTTGTAGTGCGTACATTCTGCCCGTTGACTGCGATAACGCCGACAGAGATTGATGTGGAGACAGAGGTGGCTAACTACAATTCTTATCTGGAATTCTATCGCACTTCCAAGGATAATTTTATCAAAGTAGTAAAGCCGCTGGTAGAGAAACTTCTGGGAATCAGAATGTTCTTTGATCAGTACAAGAGCAAGACAAAGGGGATGACACCAACACTTGTGATTGCCAATATTTCGCCGGAGATTCTGGCAAAAAGCCCCAATATCCCCAGACTGATTACCTATTTGAATACTACGAACAGTAAAAATAACTTCAATGACACGATCTGGTATGCGATCTATCCCAACTTGTCGTGGAGCCAGAATGTGACAAACAAAATCCACAGGGAACGCTTTCAGGGAAATGTCAAAAAGGCTGGAACAGATGTATACAGCATGGAGGCATTGAGTACACTCCTGAATGTTTTCAAGGATTACCGTGTAGAGACATTCTTCTCTTTCGAAAATCGTGAGGAGACTACCTTTAATGCTGTTGCGGCAGAGGGTGTTGAAAAGATGATCGAGCGCTGCGCGCCGCTGATTGGGAAACCATACAGTGAGTTTGCAATACCAGTGCTCCCGAATTTTACAGTGCTTCCCAAGAATAAGTCGGGAGTGGTGCTCGACAGCAGGATGCATATCACGGACAACAATGGTGTAGAGCTCTCAGAGGCAAAGGAAGATATCATAAGACTCTGGATCGAGGGTGTCTATATAGGCGGCGCTTATGTCGCAGCAGGTTTCCGGGCAGCATGCCAGTGTCCGGAATATTTGAAAAACCATTTCAATATGACAAAATTAAGAACCGATTTGGAACTGCCAGGTGTTCGGTTTGACATTGAGGCAGGCAATAATTCACTGATGGCGTATACAACCATGCCCAAGGAGATCACAGGATTCACCAATACGATCAAGACGCAGATTAATCAGAAGAATTTTGGATGGGTGTTTGCGTCAGAAAATGCATCCAAGGATGGGATGGCAATTACGAATATAACGGTTTATAAGGCGAGAAACCTTCTGTATGATACGGAGAATTCCACCTATGAGCCGGTATATAAAACGCAGGTCACTACTTACATTGAGAGGATCCTGAGATATGTGACAGGAGATTTCAAGGAAGATAATATACGCGATTTCTTCTCGAATAATCCCAAGAGCCAGAAGAGCAAGTGGCTTGCAAAACAGGACTGCATCAATGCAATCATTACGGAAGGAGACAGTCTGGAGTACAGCATCAATGATATGAACGGCATCTGTGAACTGACACTATCCTTCAATGGCAGTCCAAGAAATCTGGAAGTACAGATCAATCGTATTTCCGGGGTATAATATAGGACCCAGATTTGTTTATAAGGAGGTATAGCTATGGGTTTTAGGGTAACAATTGATGGGTCAGGTCCAGTGAACCTGACAGAAGAGTGTGTGACAAGTGTGGATTTCTTCTCGGAGATTCCCACGGATTCCAACGCCCGTGCAACAGATAACGGAACCGCATTGAAAATACGCGGAAAACTGTTATTCTCGCTCAATGCCGAGGCTGAGGATACCACGCTCAATCTGGCAAAGTGGAGTGTGGTGCCAAGCGAGAGCGCAGACGCTTACAGAAACGTAAAGGTAGAAGTTGTAGCATCTGGTCAGGTAGTAAGGCAGTACACACTTCCAAACGCATTTGTCATGGAGTATGAGGAAGAGCTTGATGATGAGACAGGCGTAGGAGAGTTCTATCTGCATGTGAAGCAGAAGAAGGACCTGACGAAGCTGACCAGCATCGAAGGCGGATTTAGTGCATAAGGAGGTGGATACATATGTCATTACGTGTGAAAGTGAATGGAGCAAACAGTTTTGAAATTGCAAAGGATTGTGTACAGAAGATTAAGTTTCGTACAGATATTCCTCTGGATTCCAATGCAAGGACGAAGGATGTAGGAAGTACTCTGGAGATTACCGGTAAAATCCTGGTGGCAACAGACGGAGATCCGTTTGACAGCACCAGACAGCTGGCGCTGTGGTCAGTCGTTCCGGCAGAGGAAGCAGCAGCTTACAGACAGGTAGAAGTAGAGATTATCAACGCAGGTATTACGGAGAGGAAGTACAGCTTCCCACGTGCATTTGTGGTTGATTACAAGGAAGACTTCTCAAACAGTGACGGCATTGGGCAGTTCACAATCGTTATCAAACAGAAAAAGGACAAACTGGATACGATCGCTATTGAAGGTGGCTATATTAGTGCCTAACAGCCAGTAGAGTACAGGGAAAGGCATATCATAGAATGATGTGCCTTTCCTTAAAATTAGGATATGTGGTTTATGTCCATCCAAAGTGCTTCCAGAAGCTGAAAACATTTTGGACAGCCATAAATACAGGAAGGGCGGTGGAGAAATGACAGATTGGTACAGTGTCCTGCAGGTTTCCAGACAGGCATCTGAGGGTGAAATCAAGTCTGCATACCGGAAAATGGCAAAAAAATACCATCCAGATGCGCACCCTGGAGACAAAAATTGTGAGGCACGGTTCAAGGAAATAACCGAGGCATATACAATTCTCTCTGATGCGAAGAAGCGCCGCAAATATGACGAGGAGCTAAGTGGACAATCCCCAAAAGAGCCATATAAGAAACCAAAGGACAGAAACAGGACAGATGAGGGCACAGGAAAAGTAGATTTTGAGGACTTGTCCAAAAACTTTGAGTCTTTCTTTGGCTTTAATCCGAGAACCAAGGAAATAGTAAACGAGAAAAAATTAAATCCCAACAGAAATACAGGAAACCCATTAGACACAACAAAGCTTTTCGAAGCTTTTATGGGGAACATGAAGAGGTAAATGAGCTGTATGGAAAGAAAGCTAAATTATGCGGCAGCCCTGCTGTGTGTGATCATCGCAGGACTGCTCTGTTATCAAATGGGGCTGCGTGCGGGCTGGCCATGGGCGGCGGCAGCCGTGATCATAGGGATTCTCCATATGATCATTCCTGGTCCATCAGGACAGAAAGAGAGAAGTACACAGTCCGTCCCATTGAGGACGCCTACGGAGCTGGAGCTTCTGAATGAGGAGGGAGGATCTCTCGCTTCGTGGAATATTTATGGAAAGAATGGAATTGTAATCGGGCGGGATGTTGGAGAAAATCAGGTGACAGTCAATCTCGACCACACAGAGTACGCCAGTATGATTGATGTGGAACATGCCGTATTAAATTATTCGAAGGATACATGGTATGTGGAGGATATCTCTTCAAAAAACGGGGTCAGCGTACAGAAGAGTGACGGAAGGAAATACAAGCTCACTTATGGGAAGCCGTGTCGGATTGAGCAGGGAGACATTATCTTCATTGGTCTGGCAAGACTAAAGCTTCGGTGAGTAGTTTTAGAAAAATATAGCAATGTGTAGGAGGCAACAATGGGAGAATCAAATTTAATCCGCTGTCAAAACGGACATATGTTCAGCAAGAAGCGATACGGGACAGTGTGTCCCTATTGCAACATAGAGACACAGACGCAGGAAAAGAAGGAGACAGAGAAGCCGGAAGTTGATATCGAGGAGGAACTCTTTAAGGAGGATATCAAGCCAGTATGCGGGTGGATTGTGTGTATCTCGGGACCGCGGCAGGGAAAGGATTACAAAGTCGTATCCGGCAAAAACTTTGTCGGAAGGGCGGACGATATGGACATCCAGATTCTGGGGGATAACGAGATCTCGCGCCGGAATCACGCAGTGATCGTCTTTGACACCAAGAAGAAAGAGACCGTTTTACTGCCAGGGGATTCCAACGGACTGGTATACCTGAATGAGAGTGCAGTGTATGTGCCCACGCCGCTGAATCCTTACGACAAGATTGAACTCGGAAAGTCTGTATTTGTATTCATACCATTCTGCGGGAATAACTTTATGTGGGAAGCGTGAAGAAACGACGGAGGTAGGATGCAGATGGACAATTGTACTCTGGTGATATGGCTATTGGTTGCGTGTGTTCTGCTATTAGACACAATCGCATTGTATACTCGATATCCATCCAAGAAAAAAGAAGGCCCTATGATTGGTAAAAGTATGACAATCGGTGGGCGGGAAGTGCAGGAGGACCAGATTGGTGACATGGAAACGGCAGCCGGCGTAATGGCTGTGCTTGCAGATGGTGCAGGGAAGGCTTATGGAGGGCGGATTGCCAGCCGGACTGCAGTCAATACCTGTCTGGATATTTTCAGCGATTACAATGCTTTTTACAATCCACAGTATTTCTTCAGAAAGGCATTTCACTGCGCGAATAAGGAGATTCTAAAGGTGCTGGGCGATGAAAGCCGGGGGTCTGCCAGTATGGGGTGCGTGATGGTCCGGGCAGGATATTTATACTATGCGCTTGTGGGAAATGTAAAGGTATGTGTGTACCGCGAAGGAAATCTTGTGCCAATATCCTCAGGACATACAGTTGCCGTCCTGGCAGAACAGAAGTTCCATGAGGGAACCATTTCGCGGGAGGATGCGCTGACGCTTCTGAATAATAAGAGATTATACAATTATCTGGGTCAGGATGGGTTTAGGGATATAGAATTGTTTGATGCACCCGTCAGAATGAAACAGGGTGATATTGCCGTGCTGATGAGCGACGGCGTTTATGAGCTTTTGGGGACGAGAGAGATCGAGGCAGTTCTGGGGAAAAAGGCAGACTGCCAGCAGAAAGCCTATGACATTATAGAGTTGGTTAACCAGGCTCCGGGAGAAGACAAGGATAATGCCAGTATTATTCTGCTGGAATGGAGGGCATAGACAGGCATATGAGAAAACAAAATTCAGAATTTAAGACAGCCTTTACTTCGGAGGCGGACTGTGACCTGAAAAATACAGATTATTTTGGATTTGTAGAGCTGGATGATTATGCCTGTTATGTTGTTGCGGATGGGATCGATGATCAGATGGATGCGGTCAGTGCGAAGCTGGCAGTGGCAGCTGCAATCAGTGCTTTTTCAGAAGCGCCTTCCATGGGAAAACGCACCATGCGGGCTTGTCTGAATGCGGCAAACCAGGCACTGATCCGGGAGACAGGGAGTAAGAAAAAACTGAAGGCTTCGGTCATGATTGTAGTGACTAATTATATGAAGTTCCGCTATGGACAGGCAGGAAATGTCAGGCTGAGACTGTATCGAAATGGATTTGTCAAGTACCAGTCAACGGACCAATCGCTCACATTGGATTTGGTCAAAGAGGAGAAGGTGGAACCGGACAAGGTCTCAATCCATGAGGAGAGAAACAATCTGTATGCTTTTCTGGGCCAGGAAAAGGAATTTCATCCATATATATCCAAGAAAATGAAACTGGCAAATACAGATGCAATTGCTCTGTATACGCGGGGAATATGGGAGAATATAGACGAAGGGGAGCTGAGTGATGTCTACGCCGAGGCATCCAATGAGCCGCAGGAGCTGGTGGACAATGTGGAGGAGCTGCTTCTGTCCAGACAGCCTGAGGACTTAGGCAAGTACACCTTTGTGACTTTATTTGTCAACAAGGTATTCACAGATCCCAATAAGAAGCGGAGAATCCGCCGCGTGATTATGATTATCGCAGTTGTGCTGGTCATTGCGGTAGTTGTGGCAGTCGTGCTGACTATCCTGCATAACCGGCGTGTCAGGAAGCGGGAACAGATGGAGCAGAATTATCTGGACACGATAGAGTACATCCAGATTGACAACTATACACGGGCACAGGAATGCTGTGATCAGGCTTTGCAGCTGGCTGAAAGTCTAAGGAACCGTGCCATGGTAAAAGAGATTGGAGATTATAAGAAGCTCATAGAGTCTGTGCTGATGGCGCAGGAGCATATGGATGGACAGCGGTATGTAGAGGCTCAGAAGGCATACAGGGAAGCAGCTGCCCGTTCTGTCTATGTGGACAATATAGGACTTGATTACATTAACGACAGACTCGCATTGACAGCAGATTACATATCTGTCTATGACCTGATCAATCTGGGAGATATATTAGCGCTGAACCTCCAATATGATAAAGCGGAAGAAAAATACCTAGAGGCAAAGGCAGCCGCCGGAAAGATTTATTTCGATGACGGCAGGAAATCTGCGATGGAGGCGCTCGAAAAGCTTTACGAGGACCAGAAAGCTGAGAAGGAGGCGGAGGAGGCAGACCGTAAGGAGCAGCAGAGCCAGCAGGAGTCCGGCGCCAATTATGTGACGCAGGGTGACGTGGCATTTGCGCAGGGCGACTATGAGGGTGCAAGGGTGTATTACCTCTCAGCGCAGCAGCTCTACAGTGATATGGGAGACCAGACACAGCAGATGGCCGTGGAGGAAAAGCTGCAGACGACAGAGGAGAAATTAGAGGAAAAAGAGCTGCTTAAAGAAGAGGCAGAAGGGTATGTGCAGGAGGCTGAGACAGCTGCAGAAGCGAAAGAATATACCACTGCCAAGAAATATTACCTCTTAGCGAAGGATGTCTATGCTTCTCTCAAAATGGATGACAAAGTGGAAGAGATGACCCGAAAGATGGAACGGCTGGATATCAAGATTGATGAACAGGAAACGGCAGCAGAGGACGATAGTGCTGATGTACCGGCAGAGGACAGCGACAGTGTATCGAACGTAGATAGTACCGAGATACCGACAGATACCAGTGATGAAACATCGGAGGAGCTGAGCTCTGTAATGGTCTCAGAATAGTGAAAAGAGCGGAAGAATCAAAGAATGTGAATCAGGGCAGATTTATTGGCACGGAAGAAGGAAAATGTATCATTACAGGATATCAAGAAGAATAGGATTGTTGTCTTACGTGTGCCAAATACAATAGGCATATAGACAGGAGCCGGGATGAGTTATGCAGATGAGAAAATGATAAAGGCAATGAATGCCCACAAAGAGGGAATCCAGGGCAGCATTGAGGAGGGCATCTCCATCAGGGAGGAGCTTTACACGTTTGAGGAAACGCAGCTGTTTGATGGCAGGATGCAGGTCATGCTTCCCCAGTCTTTCAAGGACATGCCGGATGGGCTTGCAAAATTAAAATATCCCATGGAGCAGCGTCCTCAGGTGATTAGGACAAATGAGGGGACGGACATTAATTTCACATTCAGCCTGCTGGATCAGCCGTTGGAGAACAGCCAGGTGAAGCTGCTGGGGGATACACTGAAAAAGGCGCTCCGCAGGGCAAGGCCAGACATGAGGTTCATGGAGGACGGACTTCGGGAGACCAAGGGGCACACGACAGGCTGGTTTGAGTTTATCAGTAATGGTATTGACGGGAAACTGTACAACATCATGTATTTCACCCCGGTAAGCGGCAGACTGATGCAGGGAATATTTAATTGTCCTGTAAAGGATGCACAGAACTGGAAACCGGTCATCCTGCAGGTGATGGATACCATTAAGGAGGGCGGACAATGAAGGAACGCTGGATAGGATTGTCTATTGTAGAATTTGTCTCCATACAGGAGATACAGATCCATAAGAAAATAAATGAGCATGGAAGGGCTGAAATCAGGGGGATTATTCATACCGAAAATGAGGAAAAACTTTTTAAGAGGGCAGAAACCGGCTGTGCATCCCTGTTTATAACAGATGAGGCCGGTGAACAAAGGAATCTGTTTTCCGGGATCATAGATACTATGGAAGTGGAAAAACTGGGGGAAGTAAAGAGTGCCAGGATCGTCCTGACAGGCGCCACAAGGCTGATGGACTGCATACCCTGTACCCGCACTTTTCAGAATGAGGCGATGCCTTATAAAAATCTGCTGGGCATCATCAATTCAGAAAACGGACAGGTGATGTTCCTGCAGAACTGCGGACAGGGCAGGACAACAAAAAAATTAATCGTGCAGTATAGGGAGACGGACTGGGAATTCGCCATCAGGCTTGCATCGCATTTCAACCAGCCGCTTATACCAAACTACGAGGCTGAAGGGATACGATATTCGTTTGGGTTGTGTGAAGCTTCCCCTGAAAAAAGAATAAAAGCTATCAGTTATTCTGTGGGGAATGCAAGGGAGGAATATCTGAACAAAAACCGGAACGGGGTTCCAGGGATCCTGCCGGATGACTTTGCATTTTATCTTGTCAAAAGCCGCGACTGTCTGGAACTGGGAGAAAAGATTTCGTTTCTTGGGCAGGTGTTATATATATATGAAGTGGAAAGCAGACTGGAGGGGGAGGAGCTGATACATGCCTATATCCTGCGCAGGGCAGGCGGTTTCAGGACAGCATACAGTTACAATGACAGGATTGTCGGTGCGTCCCTGGATGCGTCCGTGACAGATACCAGAAATGACACGGTAAAGATATCTGTAAACGTGGACCAGGGACGGAAAGGAACCGGGGCAAAGTGGTTTCCTTATTCGACAGTATACTCCTCACCCGATGGCACGGGCTGGTACTGTATGCCAGAGAAAGATGACAGGGTCAGGCTGTATTTTCCCAGCGAGCGCGAGGAAGAGGCATATGTCATCAGCGCCATAAACTACGGGAACACAGGCGGTGAAGGAAAGAGTAATGCGCCGAGGAGCGACCCTGACCGGAAATCCATTTCCAACAGACAGGGCAAACAGATTGAGCTTACGCCCACAACGATCACCATGACAAACAATAACGGTATGTCCATATGTTTGGATGATGACAAGGGAATAGAGATCAAATGCAATAAAAACGTTGAGATCACTGCAAATGGAAACCTGACAGTGAAAAGCGACACCGGGCTTGATATACAGGCTGCGGACTACATAGAGCTGGTACAGGGGGACAGCAAGCTTACCCTACGGGATGAATTAGAGATAAAGGGGACAAAATTCAATGTGCAGTAGCGGAGGAAAGAGATGGACAACAGAGAACAGCTGACTGGATTTGCAAAGGGATTCATGGCGCCGAGACTGGAAAGAAACATAAAAGACCTGCAGCAGACGATTGACCGGGAAGGCGCAGGGATAAAAAGAGACCTGCTGTCATGTATGGACAGTCTTTTTAAAATGTGCATTCACCAGCAGAAAGCGGACAAGCAGCCTGTAAGATATATTCATTTCTTTTATCTGAGGCTGTCAGTGCTCATACAGCAGTATGACATACAGGTCAATGTATTTTCAGAGCGATCTTATATGGATGATGTAGAAACCATGACGCTCTGGAAACCGCGTTTTATTATGAAATATTATGAGGAGGATATGGAAGCGGTCAGACAGGAAGCGGGGAAACAGATCATACGCTTTGGATATCCGCAGCTCATGGAACTGCGGGAGAGGAGCTTTGCCATCTATGCCATGCTCACAGGACAATACCTCATGAGTGTGGCAGGAGATATAGCAGGCCTTGATTCCTTCCGTCAGATGAAGAAGAAAGATGACATACAGATCGTGTATGGAGGATACATGGATAAAGGAATACAGATCTGGCCCCTGGCAGCACGGGAGGAGAAGCAGTGAGGTACCGGGAGATATTCATGGTTAAAACCGGGGACAGCCCGGTTTTTATCAACTTTGTGACAGAAATAATTAAAAAGTGTTCCTGGCTATGGGTATAAAAGGGATAGGGATAATGCAAAGGCTGCGGCCGCAGAAACAATCGATGTGCTGAACCTGTTAAGGGATACTGAAAGATAAGGTGAGAAATAAGTATGGCAGAGATACATAGTGGAAGATATGCATTGGCAGTTCCCGGCAGCGGGCTGACCGTGGTCAGCATGGAAGGCGGGGCGGTTAACATGTTTGGAAGCTGCACGAGAATCAAAACAGCACAAAGGGAAAGTTACCCGGCGATCGATGATGAGCCAGCAGTGTTACAGGCAGAGGATAGTATAAAGGAAAAGCTGCTTACGGAGGGTGCAGTACTGGCAGCTCTTGCAGGTGTGGCTGCAGCAGTTGAGGTGACAGAAGGAGCAGCGTTAGCGCCATCAGTCTGTGCATTGGGGGGCGTAGCCATAGGGGCAGGCGCAGCTGCTGCGGGAACAAGAGTCAGTGGTTCGCAGACAGGTTATGACAGGATCCGGGAAGCAGATCCGGGAAACCAGATGACAGGCGGCGGCACCGGATATGCGGCAGGCGCTTCGGTATATGGACTTTCGGCGGCAGTGCCTGCCATGTCAACGATAACAGGGACACAGTCAGGCATGATGCCTGGAACCCCGGACTTTACAGCAGACGCAGTGCCTGGGATAACGGCAACAGAAGGATATGAGAGAGCAATTACCATTGGGGTATATACAGCAAACGATATTGATTCAAGCCATAGTGGCTATGATGTTATTCTGGATAAGCTGTTCAATAAGGATGCGGATGCATATGAAGCAGCCGGCATGGTTCTGGATATGTCTGTCAGGGATTATACTGATTTTGGTGAAAGGAATCCAGATCCAGGGATTAGAAAGAACAATTCAGATGGAGAAGGGATGCTTTTGGAACGTCTTAGTGATCCTTACGGAGATGAAAATAAGGACAAGAAAGAAGAAAAGAAATATGGAGAAATTAAAGCAGGGAGGTCTGTTGGCAAACGTAATAGATTAGATAAAATATTTGATACATGGCGGGCAAATAATAAGGGACCGGACAGCCAGGATAATGGCAGCGCTGGAGGGAATATTGTGTTTAGCGCGGGGAGTGAAGACGGGTGGTATTCAGACATTGCAGCAGTTACGGCACCCGGCAGCGCCACAGACGAAATCTTCGTGCAGTCTACCAATAATGCGGATAAAACAAAATTTCCGGACATATATGTCTATGACGGGTTGCCGTGGAAGCCTGACAGCAATACATACTTCTTTGATCTCAGAAAGGCCCGCGAAGATGTATGGCCATTGTATGAGAAGGCGGGGGCATCCAAAGGTATGCTTTCATCAATGTTAATGTCAAGTGATGTCAGTACCAAGCAATCAAAAGAAGTCACTTATAATGGGCAGTACGCAGCAACAATTGACGGCATTCCGGCATTAGGGGTGGGTGTATGGCCTGCAATGTGGAAGAACTATTATCCTGAGGAGGCTTTGAAGACAATACAAATGGACGATATTACAGCAAACTGGACATATAAGATGGCAATTGTTGTAGTCGATAAGGGTGAGGATGCCAGCGATCCGTCGAAATGGAAATATGTACCGGCAACACGGATATCTTCAAAAGCGGATACTTTTTATGGCTGTGTGTTGCAAACGAATGTAACACTAGATAAGGGCGAAATAATATTATCAAAATCAGACTCCGGGTGGAAGGATAAGATATCTGTCGAGAATGTTAGCAGCTATGGCAGTGATGAAGCGTCTATCGTTAAGATGCTGAAAGATATTATGGCAAAAGGTGGCCGTTTGGGTGACTGGTGGCTGCACTATGTGGAAACGTATAATATAAAAAATAATAAGGAGGATATAAACCACAATTACGACTTTGCCGGTTATGTAATTTACGGCGATACGTTTATGAAAATGAGTTAGGAGGATTTTATGAATAAAAAAAGATTATTAATACTGGCGGCCATAGCTGTTTTAGGTTTAGGCAGTATGGGTGTGGTACGGCATTTGGCAGCAGGGAAGCGCATAGAGAAGTCTGGGAGTAATTATGTACAGAATGTGGTGGAACCATCAGAAGACATGGAGAATCCGGCAGAGCCATCAGAAGATGAGCAGAGTCAGACGGAATCATCAGAAGACGACCAGAATCCGACGGAGCCGTCAGAATCAGAGGAAGAAAGTACCCACGTACCCAAATATGCTGACTATACAGAGGATATTGGTACATACTTTGATTTGGATTATGATGATATGGAGGAGCTTAGCAGGAATACTGTTGAGCGCGCACCGGAGTTTGATTATCAATATAACGAGGAGGTGTTGTTCAATATTGCTCCTGGATTGTTTAGTGAGTCTGTCAGGAATATAGAATATGCAGATATTGATTGTTATAAAACATTGCTGTCTGTTCTTGCACAGTATGCGGATGACCATGGCAAAAACTATGGTGTTTTTGAAATGGAGAGTTATTATAAATCTATGTGGATCGAGGACGGGCTATGGTGTCATAAGGTATTGGATACTTCTACAAATGAAATGCTTTACATAGCATTTACGCCTACTGGTTTTGGGGTTGTTGGTTACCTTTATAAAGTGGAATGATCCATGACTGCATATCATTATGGTCATAAAAAGCAAAAAGCGCCTCTGGCTGTATGAGCCAGTATATCATTTAGAGAAATAAACTGCAAAATAGATTTTGCCGGTTATGTCATTTACGGCGATACGTTTAAGAATATGAATTAAGGGGATTTTAATGATTAAAAAAAGATTATTAATACTGGCGGCCATAGCTGTTTTAGGCTTAGGCAGTATGGGTGTGGTACGGCATTTGGCATCAGGGAATGGTATGGAGGAGTCTGGAAGCAGGTATGTACAGAATGTAGTCGGATCATCAGAAGACATGGAGAATCCGGCAGAGCCATCAGAAGATGAGCAGAATCTGACGAATCCATCAGAAAACGGGCAGAGTCAGACGGAATCATCAGAATATGACCAGTATTCGACGGCTCCATCAGAAGCAGAGGAAGAAAGTACCCACGTACCCAAATATGCTGACTATACAGAGGATATTGGTACATACTTTGATTTGGATTATGATGATATGGAGGAGCTTAGCAGGAATACTGTTGAGCGCGCACCGGAGTTTGATTATCAATATAACGAGGAGGTGTTGTTCAATATTGCTCCTGGATTGTTTAGTGATTCAGTTAATCGTATAGAATGTGCAGATATTGCTTGTCATAAAGTGCTGTTGTCTGTTCTTTCACAGTATGCAGATGACCATGACGAAGACTATAGTGTTTTTGAAATGGAGAGTTATTACAAATCCATGTGGATAGAAGATGGGCTCTGGGGTCATAAGGTATTGGATACTGCTACAAATAAAATGCTTTACATAGCATATACGACTAAAATGAGTACGATTATTGGTTACCTTTATAAAGTTGAATAATCTATGTTTTGTTAAATTACAAGGAGATTATGTATGCGTTATTTCATACTAAAGCAGGATAAGGGGTACACAAATATACCTGATCCAGTCAACTGGTTTCAAAAGCTGGGACCGGGAGATGCCATGAAGTCTGTACAGAGATTCCCGGACCGGGAGATATTCATGATCGAAACAGGGGAAGATGCCCTTTTTATAGACATCATGACAGATCCTATCGTCATGGTGACAAAAAAAGTAAAAAAATGCCTCCAGCTGTATGAGCCAAATGTGCCTTTTAAAGAAATAATCCTGTTAGACAGAAAAAAGAGAGTGACACAAAATTATTTTGTGCCAGGATTAGCAGAACTGGACTGTCTGACGGACAGAAGCGAATACACAAACTGGAACTATGACTTAAAGTATGCAGAACTTGATAAAAAGAAAATAGGGGACAAGGCAGTTTTTACAGTAAAAGGACCAGAAAAACGAAACATAATAATACGATTGGACGTGGCAGAAAGCCTGCTGCGGCGCGGTGCAAAGGGATTCCTGTTAAGGGAGACAGGTGTGAAAGGAGATTAAAATGGCAGAGGAGACAGACAAAAAAGAATATCTGGTAAGAGGGGCAATGCTGTGCTGCAGGCAGGGGACACATCCAAGGCGGCTGAATCTTCCACTGAGTCATGGGGTGTATGCCTATGGGCATCCGCAGATCACGGATGACGACTGTACACAGGAAAACATCTCTTATTTTGGCGTCTGCTGCAGTGAGACTCCGCCGGAGGGTGCAGAGGTGGTAAGGCTTGCGGGATATGTTCCGGAAGGGAGTACAGAGCAGGCAGAGGACGTACAGGGGAGCAGGTGCACGCCTGACATCATAGGCAAGTGGAACAATCCACATGGGAAGGCAGTTACAATGGATTCTTACCTGATATGTGCATGTGGGGGAATCATCGAGCCAAAAACGTCAGGTCAGGAATACGGGGACTGATCGGAACGGAGGGGATATGACAGTATATGATAAAGTGGCTGTAACTGGTGCATTCCAGACAGGCAGGCTGACAGGATTTGAGGCCCACATCGTACCCAATGCACACGCCACAGCGGTAATCAAAGGAATTGCAAAGGATATTACGGATCTTGTGAGATGGCAGAAATCAGAGACGGAACAGGAAGTGACAGTAAGCCTTGAGGGCGGACGAGTAATGTTCTGCGGGCTTGTGGAAAGTGCGGTATGGGAACAGGAGTCGGGGGACGTTTACAGGGTGGAGCTGCAGCTCGTATCAGGGAGCATGGCTCTTGACAGGGAAAAGCAGTCCATGTCGTTTCAGGATACCGGATTGTCCTATGCAGGGGTAGTAGAGAAAGCATTATCATCCACACCAGGTGCATACTGCATCTGTACAGCAGGGAGCGGGGAAAAACCCATGCGTCCTGTCATACAGTATGCAGAAACGGACTGGGAATTTGCAAAGAGGATTGCCAGCATGGCGGGCACGGTGGTCTACCCTGAGCCATGCCGCCACGGGGCATATATGTGGCTGGGGATACCCGGATGCGGTGAGGATCCAGCCAGACCAGCTGCTGTGGAATATGTACATGGCATCAGCAATATATTTTATGAGCTTGGAGGTATGGCGGCAGGTTACAGCAGAAAGGATTTTGAATATTACAGGGTGGAATGCGGCGAAGATTACAGGGTTGGTGCAGATGCAGTGTATGCCGGGGGCGTATGGAAAGTACTGGAGAAACATGTAAAACTTGTAAGAGGAGAGTTCCGATTTACATATCTTCTTGGGAAAAACTGTCTTGCGGCAGCGAAGAAAACCTACAATCCCCTGTTTGCGGGCAGGTCGATCCATGGTACGGTGATATCCGGAGGCGGTGATGCTGTAAAGCTGCATTTAGAGATAGACAGGTCGCAGGAGACAGCGTCGGCATACCCGTATCAGTGGGTGCCGGATACAGGAAGTGTCATGTACTGTATGCCGGAAACCGGCACCACGGTGTCACTGTACTTTCCAGACGAGGACGAGCGCAACGCGGTGGCGGTCAACTGTATCCGGTATAACGGTGCCTCCTGCAGTGAGATGGAGGATACCTCAAAGCGCGCACTGACGACAGTAAAAGGGAAGAGGCTGTATCTGGAGCCCGGGAACATGGGACTGGACATAAAGGATCCAGAACATAAGGTATCGCTGAAAGACGGGTCAGGAATCACGCTGAAAAGCAGGACAACCATGAACATATCGGCAGCAAAGGGCGTAAAACTGACCGCAAAAACCATGACCATAAAGACAACCGGACCGTTAAACCTGCTGAGGGATCCGGAATCAGGAATTGGGGAGGTACGGCAGGTACAAAAATATAAAAATAAAAGGAGAAGTAATAAGAACAATAATTTTTCAGAAAAAATGAGATTTTTAATGTTCGTGCGTGAAGGCGGCCTGACATTCGCAGATGTAAGTAATTTAGACAATGATAAACAGGAAGCGTTAAGGGCAATTTATTATACGTTACATAAAGCCGGATATTCCAACATTATCATTGCAGGTGTGCTGGGAAGTGTCTGTTCAGAAGGAAATGTAGGGCAGTTCGAAATAATACCGTATAATTCGACAGGCGGGAAAGAGGAGTATCACAGGTTAACCTGGGAGAAGGAGGAATATTATAACCAGTTTCCCCATAAGGAGACAAATAGCGGGGATGCAAAACATGAATATGCGAATTCGTACTCAGGTAAAACACCGTGGCAAATCCCCGATTTTACATGTCAGGAATTTATAACAATGTTAAATGTCGGAATAGCAGAAGACGAACTGGTATTTGGCGTAGGGGCATCACAATCATCATACCCCAATAAACACCAGTCTTATATAGATGCGATCGAAGACTATTGCAGGCAGTACCAGATTCCTACGAATACCGTGATAGATAAGGATATGGCAATACAGCTGGAGTCCAAATATATTGAAAAACGTGTGGATGAAATACTGCCAGATGATAACAGATACCGAACTGCAGGGGATTTTATGGATGTGAAGGGCTGGAGTCCGGACCAGATAGTTCCAGAAGTGACCAGCCGGATACCGGAGGTGGCTAACTCCGATGAACTGAAGGATGTCTGCAGGGCAGCCACGTACTGGTATGTAGAGGAAGAAGCATGCGGTGGGGCAAGCAAGGGTGATGCAGCAAACAGGGCTGCTGATGCAGTAAAATGCTATAATGCAATCAAAGATTATGAGTCAGGAAAATAAACATTTAAGACAGGTGGTGGCAGGTGAATGAAGAAGATGGTTATATGCAGCTGCGTAATAGGTGCGGCTGCTGTGGTATGTATGGTTTCCATATGGAGGCTAAGGAGTGTTGAAACAAAAAGGCCAGTCGAAGTTGCCGCTGATACAGTACTGGAAGAGGAGTCCGGCAGATCCACGGAGCAGACAGAAACGGAAAGCATTAACAGTGAACCGGAAACAGGGCAAAAGATGTATAAGTCCCCGATGACAGACGAGGATTATGACCTCCTGTTTGCTACAACATCGTTTGCCAAATCTGTTGAAGAGTATATCGTTTATGAATTTGATGATGACGGGGAGAAACTGCTAACGGAGATTGTGTGGGATATTGAAGATCCGGGGGATATACCGCAGGGGGCGGTCGTATTGACAGAAGATATGATTGACTTGAGGAGTATGGAGAGGGCCGTATGCGCCATGGAATACTTCTGCGGCGGTACGGACTTCCGCATAATTGATACATACTATGTGTACGTAGGAGGAGTGGTGCGGTTTGAGCATGACTGCCATGAATATACTTGTGTGGAGGCGGAACACACAACGGGCATGATGCAGATCTGTGACGCGGTATTTGAGGTGCGTCCGACAGCCGACAACAGTACATTACGGCATGAACCCGAAGATATAGAGATTACGGGGCCAGATGGCGGCATTATAGAACTCAGGGAAACCGCAAAGGCATTTATCCAGTCCGCTGAAGATTATGTAATCTGTGAATATAAATACGAAGGGGGAAGGCCGGAAACCTGGGTGACATGGTCGAGGGAAACACCAAGGGGCTGGGAGAAGGGTATAGAAAGAAAGGGCATCTACAGGACAATAGCACTGACGAAAAGAACAACGGTTGATTATAAAACCATAAACAAGGCGCTATGTGCCATCGAGGATTTCTGCGGCGGAACGGACTTCCGCATAACCGATACATACTATGTGGGTTCGGGAGGGAATGTACAGTTTAAGTACGACGGCCATGAATATACCTGTATATCAGAGGCCAGCGTAACGGATGACATAAAAATCTGCGATGCAGTATTTGAAGTGCATTCAACAGACGGCATCAATGCTGCAAACCCATGTGTACCAGATGAGATAAAAGTCCGTGATGAGGAAGGCGTGTTCCATACCCTGCTGACATATTGATGAACGCATACTGAAAATGAAGAAGGCTGAGAGGTCATGGGTGATGAAAGCGGAGGTGAAGGCATGGCAGATATTATGAGCGGAAGATATGCACTGGCAGATCCAAGCAGCGGGCTGACCGTAGCCAGTCTTGATGGCGGCGAGCTCAACATGTTCGGGAGCTGTACCAGGATCAGGACAACACAGAGGGATTTTTATCCGCAGATCCAGGATGAACCGACGGAACTGAAGGTGGAGAACCATATCATGGCACAACTTGTCACAGGACTGGTGGTGGCGGCAGACCTTGCGGCAGTGGCGGTGGCAGTTGTCGTGACAGGCGGGGCGGCCCTGGCCCCCTGGCGTGTGCATTAGGAGGTGCGGCCATAGGGGCAGGCGCGGTTGCCATAGGGACGGCCGTCAGTGATTCGGAGACAGGTTACAACAGGAGCTGGGGAGAATACTGGGAGAGGCTGGTAACAGGCAGCTGTATAAGGTTTGCGGCAGGTGCAGCGGTATATGGACTGATAGCGGCCGTGCCTGCGGCGGCATCCGCGGCAGGTGTACAGGCGAGCATGATGTTGGGGACTTCCACCTTTACGGCGGTTACAGTACCCGGAATTGTGACAGTAGGAGGCTATGGACTTGCAGGGGCAGGGGCGGTCTATACGGCAAACGATATCTATTCGAACAGCAGGGGCTATAATATCATCCTGGACAAGGTGTTTGATGATAACATAGAGGCATACGAAGCTGCCGGTATGGTGCTGGATCTGTTTGCCGAAATGTATACGAATCTGGGCGAGAGCAACCGTGCCCTGGGGAACCGGTCAGACAATAATGCCGAGGGGATATATTGGAAGGAGATATATCAATTGCATTGGTAACTTTTAGTCGAAAAACAGACGGTAGACTTAGCCATCATCAGGGTATACAAGAATCTTCATCTATCAAAGCAATTATAGAAGTAACCCAAATTATTGATGAGTATTCTATATATGCAGTCTCATCGATATTAGAAAATAATATTCTGATTGAATTTGAAAGTGCAATAAATTACGAAGTAGGGGAGAGACGGACAAACCCAATAAATAGTGGAGGGATCACATGGCATACGGACAAGATTTTGATATGAAGGAATACATAAGGAAGCGGATGCTGGAAATTACGGAATTAAAAGACCGGGAAGTATTCAAGGAGGCAGCGGGAGATATCCTGTCTGCCATATATGAGTATAACCAGCATGCATATGAGGAGCTTGAACAGAGGATTCTGGATGAATGCACCCCTGCCCAGAACCGTTATGCGGTCTATATCTCCCTGACGGACCAGCAGCATTATGATGAGACAGACCGTTTCCTGTATCCCATGCAGATGGAAGATACAAAGAAAACAAAAATCTCCTGCCAGGACATCAATGATGCACTGTCAGAAGGAAAACAGCTCAGGCTGTATACCGTTTATATCAAAGGTACGGCAGCGCAGGTGAGCCAGATGCTCCGCCAGGAGGAAAGAATCTTTAACGGAACGATCAAAACGGCAAAGAGGGAGTACAGGGCGTCTTTCCGTGTGAAAAGAAATACACGGTATATGCAGATGATTGAGGAACTGTATGCAGTGTTCGGGGTCAATTTTCAGCCGTGGCTTACGGTATGTACCGCATATCTGTCAAAGCTTGTGGATGTGTACCTCTGCGCATCGGAACAGATCAGGGACGGGGAGGAGATAGACAGGGTGCAGGCTGACTTTGAAGAGTATGCCAGCCTAGTCAGGTATAACATGATTCCCCTCTGGAACTTGTGTCCCATGACAGAGAAGACGAGCACGTACCCCAATCCATGCGTCGACAAGATTAATTATGAACACCAGTTTTTTGCACAGCGGTTAAAACCGGACTGCGAATATCTGGTCCGCGATACGGATGCGGAGATCACCAATATCCGCCGGCTGAACGGGGACCTGTACATCACCTGTCCGATCGAGAAACCCTGCGAGTGGAACTTATACGAAGTGCATCAGCGGACAGGCAAAGAAAAGTACCAGTATCCGGTGCTTTCCAACCAATACAAGGAAAGCTTCTCGGGAAATATCACAGAGATGTTCCGCCAGAGCATCAAGACGAAAGCGGAGATGGCAAGACTGATTGAGGCATTTGACTACGGGGATTACCTGACATTTGGAGGGTTCGAGCTTTGTAAGGAGATTCCGCCGGAATGCCGGGAGTCAAACTACAATATGGACGGTTTCCTGGCAGATGAGGTAAGGACAGGGACGACAAGACAGCCGCTCGTAATCCGGTTCACGGCCAGGGACCCGGCAAATTACCTCAACGAAGACATTATGAGCTTCCTGGTGACGCAGGTACAGCGGATTTTTCCAGACTATCACTGTGCGGGAGAAATCATCTAAGGAGGGATGGAATATGAATTTTATGTGGGATATGGCACTCAGGGCGTATGAGCAGGGAATGAACGAGGAGGAACTGCTCTTTGTGCAGGCAAAAGAATACAGCCCTTTTTTTGAACAGTCTTTCCCCTGCATCAACGAGCGGCATGTGGAGACCGATGTGATAGAGCTCAATCTTCTGTACCGCTTTGCAGATATCTTTCAGGAGATTCTCGCGCCGGAAAGCCTGGGACTCGAAGCTGGAGAATACGCTCAGTTCTGCAGATATTTTATAGATGCTGCCCTGCATACGATCCTTTACACAGACCTGAGGCACGGACTCACCAAGCGGGAGCTTTATATTCATAAGATTCTGGAGGAACTCAGGGATGGTACTTTCTGGAGAGGGACAATGGCGGATTTTGGCATGATAGAGCGCACAAAGCAGGGGCGTTTTGCGGCCCTGGTACTGCGTCAGATGGAAACAGGCTCTTCCCTGCAGATCTTCCGCAAGGGGGTACTGATTCTTTACCCGGATGCGATGCTCTACCAGATCAAAAAAGAGCCGAAAAAGCTTCTGCTCTACATCAGATATCCCAAAACAGAGCGAGAGGAACACCAGCTTCAGTTTGTCCAGGATATGTTTCTGCCAGTCGGATTTACACTTCGGGTATTCTGGCAGTATCATTTTGGGATTATCGGGGCAGAGGGTACGATGAGGCTGGATGAAATGGCACTTTACTGAATGGAGGAAATGAACGATGGACAGGTATGCCTATACATTAAAGCCAAACAGGGCGGAAAACGAGACAAAATCATACAGCAGGGCGGAGCTGGAGCTGATGACAACATTCCAGCTTCGCGATATCTGCTGGCGGGAGCGGATTATCAACGGGATACAGGCGCCGTTGGACAAGGATGAGCTGATCCGACAGATTATGCGGTTTCGCGGGAGAAAGGACAGCCTGTTCATCACGGAATACAATGAGGCCGGGATGGAACGACTGGAGGACCTGCTCAGGACAACCAGGATCAATACAGCGCCGCAGTCCCTGCGTGGCTGTGCAAAGATTGTAGTCTATCAGGGAATCGCAGCTTCCTGCTCAGACGGGCTTACGATCGGGTATCGTCCTGAGCTTGTTGATACCAATGCGCTGCTGGTGAGCGGTAATCAGATATGTGCTGTGTTTAACCTCCGCACCTTCAAGGGGAAGACAGATCAGCTCTACCTCACCAAATCGGAGAAAATGACATGCAGGGATTCGGCGGTGAAGAGCTACCGTCTGTACTGTATGGAACGGACACAGTCTGACTGGATGTACTATTTCTATGAGAAGGATCAGGAACTGCGCCCGGAACATCTGGACTTCTATGAAGTCCCAGTGATGGATTTCCAAGTGCGGGAGCTGCTGGAGATGGACATGCCTCTTGCCATTGATTTTGGTACGACCAATACGACCGCGGGGATTTATCTGGATTCCAGCTATCTTGAGCGGCTTGAGGGGGATCCGGCAAAGGAGAGCCTTAGGGAAAATGAAGCAAACTATGTGACTTATGCCAAGGAGGGAGACCAGGAGACGCCGCTTCTGCCGTCAGTCGTTGGCGTGCTGGATATCAATAAGGATCAGATTCGGTATGTATTTGGGTACGAGGCGGACCGACTGTTCCATTCCAGTTATATCGATGAGGGATTTTGCGCATTTTATGACATCAAGCGCTGGATCAGCGATCCGGACAGGGAGGAAGAGCTGGTGGACAGGGATGGACGGCGCTGTTTTGTGAAACGCAGGGAGATTATCAAAGTATTTCTGGAATATGTCATCTCATGCGCGACACAGAAATTTAAGTGCAGATTCAGAAGTCTGCACCTGACAGCGCCAGTGAAACAGAAACAGCTCTTTATACGCCTTTTCAAGGAGATGCTTCCAGATTACCAGATTATGGAGGAGGGGATGCTCGACGAGGGTGTGGCAGTGCTCTACAATTCAATCTCAGAACTTATCGCACAGAAGCGTTTCAGGAACAGTGAGGAGCTCAGGGCATTGATTATCGACTGCGGAGGCGGAACGACTGATCTCTCTTCGAGCCGTTTTACGATCCAGGATCAGAGGGTGGCATACAGAATCCGTATCGCCACGGCATACGAGAATGGCGACACCGATTTTGGCGGGAATAATCTGACCTACCGGATCATGCAGCTCCTGAAGCTTTCGGTGGCACGCGCGCTTGACAGCGCAGAGAGCGGAAAAAGTGCAGAGCAGCTTATAGAGGAGATGGGAACAGATATCTTCCGGCGGATAGACCGTGAGGGTGCGGGGAGTGTATACGGACCGCTGGATGATGCGTACAGGAAAATGGAGGTGCTGATTCCGACACGATTTAAGGAGCACGAACACGGGAGCAACACGGAATATTTTGCTGTGATGAATAACTTTTACTACCTGTTTGGCCTGGCGGAGGAGGTCAAGAAGATATTTTACGGCAGGAGGGAAGCCCTTCGTGTGGCGGTCAGCAGTATTCCTGTCACAGAGGCCGGCACGGTTTCTGTGCAGGCAGACCGGTTCAAGCTGTCTGTACGCCGGGAGGGAAGACTGCAGATGGTCAAGGACTTTCCGGTCGTATACCTGAATATCAACCAGATCAGCCGTCTGCTGGAGGGAGATATCTACCGGCTGGTAAAGCGTTTCATCGAACCATTGTATGAGGACAGCAGGCTGGAGGAATACGCGATCATGCGCCTGACAGGGCAGTCCTGTAAGATTGGTCTTTTCCGGGATGCGCTCAAGGAGTTTATCCCCGGGAAAGTGATCGAGACATCAAAGCGCAGCACATTTGGGGAAGAGGACTATGGGCTGAAACTGATGTGTCTGGACGGCGCGATCAAGTATATCCGTGATAAGCGGTTCGGGTATGCAGATGTCACGATCACCAGTGAGCAGGCAGCATTTCCATACATTGTGACAGCCATTACCCACACCGGGGAGGAACGGATTCTGATCCACAGCCTGGACAGGGAGCAGACGCAGGGATATATCGCAAGGACCATTGCAGACCTGACACTGCAGTTATATCTGAAGGACACAGACGGACATGAGCGCTATAAGTACAACTGCTTCTTTAATCCAGAGGAATTCCAGCCTGCGGAGGCGGAGGAGATCGTGGAGAAATACCAGGGAAGAATCCCTCAGGATGATGTGGATACAATTGTGAACAGAGAGCTGCGCTCCTTCATTCTTGCAGATGAGCAGCGCTGGGGATTTCTGGTGGTTCCCATCCTGCGCGACGGCGAGAAGCTTATGCTGGGACCAGACCAGTTCTTCCTGTTTGAGACAGAGAGCTGGATGACGAACTTTTTTGACGGTACGAAATAGGAGGAAGCATTATGATAGGACAGATTTTTCCATTATTCCGGGAGGGGTATCTGCTGCGGACACAGATGCTGGAAGCATTTACAGACTACAGCTTCCGGTTCGGGGAGCTGCTGTATACAGGGTATGCAAACGGCATCATCAGCGGCTGCCAGCTGACGACAACCAGTGATGCAGTCATCGTGCAGCCGGGACTGGTGCTGTTTTACGGAAAAGTATTTTACATAAAGGAGCCTGCGCCGGTGAATTATGAGCCGACAGATGAGCTGCGCATCTTAAAACTCCAGTATATGGGGGAGGAGAAGACAGAGTCCATGATCTGCTATGAGATGGAGCTGCTGCTGGACAAGGATCCACAGCAGCGGGAAGGGCAGATCGAGCTGTGCCGGTTCACGCTCCAGCAGGGAGCATATCTGCGGTGCCAGTATCAGGACTTTGAGGACTGGGGGACGGAGTACGACACGCTCAGCATGGTGCACGCCCAGTATGCGGCCCCCGGACGGAGCACACTGCATCCCGGGCTTACGAAAGCGTTTGCGAAAGAAATGCTCTCCTGCATGCCGGAGGACCAGACGGACATCAATTTCTGTCTGGGGGTACTGAGCCGCGGTGAGCCCGTGTGCGCGGAGGCGCTCACGGCATATATCGGCCTGCGCAATGGCGGGACAGCAGTAAAAGCGGAAAACGCGGCAATGTATAAAGGACTGCTGGAAATACTGCGTGAAGTTAAGAGCGGAGGCAGCCACAAAAAGGAAACAGGGAAGAAACGCAGGAGCATACTGGTAGATTGATTATAAAGATTGGAGGAAGCAATTATGGGATTCGGAAATGACGAACCGAAATACATCACACGCCTGATGAAGATGGAGTGTGATAAGGGAACTGTAAAAAATTATATCAATGTGGGCACGGACCATGGTGTGCTGGCGGGCGGACCTTGCGATGCGCAGCCAGTCATGAATGCAAACGACCATACTTCCAAAAATGTGATACACCTTGGAAAATGCAAGTCAGAGTTAAACCCTGAGAGGGCATTCCGCGAGCTGCTGGTCAAGGCACTGCTGGGACCGGCAGGAGCTTTCCTGACCGGTCCTGCGCTGGACAGGCTTGAAGAACTGGGCATTCTGACATACCAGTGCAGACCAAACATACCACAGCCATGGGTAAACGTAAATGAGGACTGCCTTCTGGAAGGGGCACCTGCACTGACCATGAACAGCCAGCTGGCGTGCCGGTACGGAGGGACCATAACTTTTGTAAATGAAAGCACGAGCGCATCCGGCGGGGAAGAGGCCGGAAAAGGCACAGAAGAAGAGACTGGCGAGGAGACAGCGATACCAAAAGACGTGGTAAATGAAGCATTTAATGAGGCAGTGGCTTCAGCGATGGGGGAAGTAGCCGATCTGGGTGAAGCTGGGGAGAAGACTGTGGAGAAGGTCGAGATTGCACTGGCGCTCGCATCTGCCATGTCGCAGCAGGAGGGATGGGACTATGAAAAGTCCCAGGCAGCGGCGCAGGCAGCAGTGGAGGGCGGTGCAGCGGCCCTGTACAACACGGTCCAGACGCTGGACCCGGACACAGAGATGACCTTTGAACAGGCAGTACAGCTGATGGAGCCATACGGCGTGATGGAGAACCCCGTGGTGGGCAGCATGCCGCTTGGCATTGTCAGTGCCCTCAACGGACTGGGGTATCAGACACAGTACTGCCTGGGAATGGATACAGATGCTGTCAGCATGGCTGTAGCACAGGCCGGTGCTGCCGTCATGATGTATGCGACGACGGCGGACTGCGGGTGTGTAGCCTACCATGCGGATCCAATCGTGCCAGAAACGGGAGAGCGCACCTTTACCTTCTGCAGCGGCGCGGCGCAGGCGGGAGTTTCCATGGCGCTCGAGAGTTTTAACAGTCTGCTGGCGGACGGGGGCCGTTCGATGCTTGGCATGATGACAGTGACAGTGGATAAGCCAAAGCTCCAGACAGGTATTTGTGATTGTACCAGCTGCATAGGAGGTGAATGATATGGGATCAGAGGAATTTCGTGATGAATTTATCCAGAAAGCGCGCAGGGAACGGGACAAACTAGAGGAAGCACGCCATTCAGAGGAAGTGGTAGAGGAGGAAATCAGGCAGTCCATCTATGATGATATCGTTACGATATTTGGCATTCCCGTGATTTTCCGGGACCACAGCATTATAGAGGACAAGGCAGTCATGCGGATGCCGGAGGACTTTACGCCCCGCTCGGAGGAGGAGATCGCAAGCGTATACTTTCTTGGGAGCAGGCCCAAGTATGTATTCTCCAACGGCTATCTGAACTTTATGGCAGCGTTTAACTGGACAAACAACGCGATGCCAGATTCGAGCATCTTTGACTTTACCAAATTTGCAAAGCAGTCCATTGACCGGATTGGTCCCAAGGCACACTTTATGAATGAGGAAAAGCTGACACAGGAGGGAGGAAGCCTGTCCATCCTGCAGTTTGTGGCACAGACAATCGATTCGGTGAATTACAATGTCATGTTTTTTGCATCGTTGGAAGGGCGCCTTCTGATTGGGTCTGTGACCTTTGACCAGAAATACGCCAAACGGCTTTTGCCACTCGTGCTGGAGATGGTAAAGTCCTTTCACATCAAGCAGAAAAAGGAGGAAATGTCATGAGTACGATTACATATGAGAATATCAAGGTAAACGGCGCGCCGATTGAGAGGGTGCTGGAGCTTCATATCCAGCATGCGCCTAACACGCATGGAACTGCACAGATCAAAGGCATTGCGCCTTATGAGAGTGCGAGGGATTTTGCGGAGCGCGCAGACGAGACGACGGGGATTGAGATCAAGACGACCGCAGATGGACAGCCAAAAAGACTGTTTTACGGGGTGATCAACAATCTCAGCATTGAGCAGCAGCCAGAGTATGCGGTGATCGATCTATCGATTGAGACGACAAGCGGCCGCCTGGATGCCAAAAAGTGCAGCCGGACTTTCCAGAACACACAGAAGACATATGGACAGATCTTAAACCAGATCATGGACGAAAAAGGCAGTGTGTCCGTGATGGTATCGGACAAGCCAATCGGTGCACTGATCATGCAGTGTGATGAGACGGACTGGGAATTTACCGTGCGCATGGCATCCCGCCTCGGCGTTCCGGCATTTGCCAACATCATAGCGCAGAAAGCGCAGATCTATGTCGGCCTGCCGCCTTCCGGGCAGTCCAAGTCGATCGAGACCTTTTCGTATGATTATGCCAAGAGCGATGCCGATTACCAGTCTGTGACGACCAACAATGCACTGGCGGCATCTGCCATGCGGGAAGATTTTTCGTCGGAGCAGGTGCATTCCTATGACTACCTGTATCTGGGGGACACCGTGACACTGAACGGACGCAGCTCCCAGGTCAGCGCAGTGCGCGCAGATCTGGTGGATGGCATCCTGGAGTGTACCTATTCGCTGTCGTTAAAGACAGGCTTTCGTGTTCCCGAGATTAAGAACCAGCAGGCATCCGGCCGCATGATGACTGGTATCGTGACTAAGGTGGAAGCGGACAAGGTGCAGGTATTCTTAAATTCTGTGGATTCGGATCCAGACGGGAGCAGCGACTGGTGGTTTCCGTACTCGACGGCGTATTCTTCACAGGACGGAAGCGGCTGGTACTGTATGCCGGCCGAGAACGATGAGGTGCGTGTGTTCTTCCCGTCAGGCAACGAGGCGGATGCGTTTGCCGCAAGCTCCGTGGCAAAGAATGTGCGCGCAGATGTGACAGATAAATGCTGGAGCGGTTTAAACGGCAAACAGATCCTGATGACGCAGGACGGGCTTGCCATCATCAGCAGGGAGGGGAAGCTCTACCTGAAACTCAATGACAAGAAAGGCATCGAGATCATCTCCGACCTGGATATCAACATCACTTCCGGGACCAAAGTGACCATCCAGGGCGGGGATGCGGTAGAGATTATTGCCAAGAATGAAGTCATGGTGGGAACTGCATCCTCCTATATGGATATCCGAAATGAGGGGATAACAGTCAGCTCAAAAAATATCATTCTGAACTGACAGGAGGGATATACATGGAGCGTGCAGAGTGGGAAAAACAGTACAGGGAGCAGTGCTATCTCCCTGTTTTCGGGGAATATATAGAGGAAATGATGCAGGGGCAGGCAGAGCATGCCAGGGAGACTGACAGGAAGCTGGGAGGCTGTGTGGAGGCATTTCTCACCAACCTGGGATTCCTGCAGGAGAAGGGAAAGATTGGGGAGATACAGACCATCACGATCTCGTTTCCATATGCCCTGTTAGCATGCGGGGAGCCCTGCCTTCTCTTTGAGGCATACCCGGGAGTGCCGTTTCTGGACGATGCGCTGGTATTCAGGGAATTTCCAGCCCCGTGGCTGTATCCGGACTGGGAGCAGCTTCTGGAGAAGCTTCATAAGGAGGCGGGAAAGCAGGGAATGAATGCGGTGATACGCATGCCCTTTATCAGAAGCCATGCACTGAAAAGTGCAAAATACATCCTGTATTTCTGGTCAGGTCTTGTGAAATACCACTTACGTGGTATTGAGAAAAAAGAAGCATACAAAAACTTAAAGAAAGCGGATGATTTTACCATCTCCTTCGGCGAGTACATGGACTGGCAGTATCCTGTATGGATTGCCAGGAAAGAGACAGATATTTTCTTCTGTGAGGAGGGGACAGATCTGCGGTTTTGCCAATTCCGAAAGATATGGTACGAGGACAAGGTGTTTGACACGCTGGTTCTGGATGACTGCAGGTTTCAGGAATGTGCTTTCTCAAACTGCCGTTTTGCCGGGGTATCGTTAAAGGATGCAGAGTTTACGGGATGCACCTTCTCAGACTGCAGCTTCCAGGATACCAATCTTGCAGGCGCCAGCTTTGATGGGTGCAAGTTTGAGGATGTGAATGTAGAGGAAGTACAGACCTATTTTCTGCAGGGAGTGTCCGACAGCTTACCGGCAGCGCAGGGGAATGCAGAGTTTATCAGCTGCTTTCTTACCCGTGTGAACATCAGGGACAGCGATTTTTCGGCCGGTTATTTCCGGGACTGCAGGATGGAAGAGGTTGATCCTGGGGAGTGCCCGATATCTGAGAGTTTTCAGGAAGCGCTTCTTGCGGCGCCGGAAGGAGGTGGGGGAGCATGAGGTACTTTGAACTGACTGCGGACCGTGACCTGTCCAATCCAGTACAGGTCCAGAAATTAGATACGCAGAAATATAGAAATGGAGTATCAAGAGAGGAGTTTGATGCCATCAGGCAGCTGCAGGTGGCATATTTTAGCCATTCAGAACAGACGGAGATCTGTGATGTGCTGTGGGAGCCGGCGTTCATGGTGTCCGATGCGCTCAGGAGGGTATTCCTGCTCTATGAGCCGGATATGGAATTCCGGGGAGTGCAGCTGTTTGCAGACGACCTGGAGGACAATACGGCGCCGCTCTACTGGATGCCGTATATCGAGCCTGTCAGCTGCCTGGGAGAAGGGAGCAGGAAATATCCCAACGGGATGCTGGAAAAGCTGGTGCTGGACAGGGACGCACCAACCGGGCACCATCATATCTTTCGGGTGGCGGATATTCTGGAGTATAAAGTTATCATATCCCTGCCAGTCGCGGAGAGCATGATCCGCAGGCAGATGACAGGGATTGCGCTGAAACCCGCGGCATTTTCGGGTTCGTGTGCAGAATCAGGAAAGGAGGAAGCAGAATGCCAGACCAGGAATATTTAG